>JAZOMD010000166.1:0-30323 GCA_045653745.1 Eubacteriales bacterium
CTTTCCAAAATGGGAAACACCCTTCTTTCCTTGAAGACAGAGGATATAACGCTTACCCTTGACGACGCGGTAAACCTGCCGCCGTCTGCCATTAACGCGCTGCGCCGCACGGCGGCAGAGGCGTTTGAGGGCTTTGGAAGACCGCTTCCCGAGACGTCGGCTTACAAGCCGAAGAAAGGGCGCTTTGAGCCTATGAAAACGGCGGAGTTCCTTTCGCCCGAAGCGCTTTCCGCCATCTCCGAGCGCGACAGAGAGAGCTTTGATATAACCTTTGCGCCTCTTTCCTCACACGAGCAAGCCCTTCGCCTCTCGGACGGAATTTCTATCCCACCGATAGTTTTTGATTCCGAGCGTGACGAGGTCTTGGAAATCTTGAAAAATGCGCAAAAATGCGGCGTAAAGTACGCTTTAGTTAACAATATAGGGCATATTTCGCTTGCGCTCGAGGCAGGGCTTATCCCGTTTGGCGGTCACAGACTGAACATAACGAACTCTGCGAGCCGCGAGGTGTACGAGGCGCTCGGCGTTTCTCGCTCGGTGCTCTCACCCGAGCTTACGCTTCCGCAGGCGAGAGATATAGGCGGCTCTGTTGCGGTGCTCGGAAGAATACCGCTTATGCTTACCGAGCGCTGCTTCATTAAAGAGAATTTCGGCTGTCAGAGGTGCGCGAGTGCCGCCTTTACCGACAGGCGCGGAGAAAAATTCCCGATAATGCGTGAGTGGGGACACAGAAATATCATTCTGAATTCCACGCTGACCTATATGGGGGATAGGCACGAGGAGCTTTCCGCGTTTCTGATAAACGGCGAGCATTTCATTTTCACCGTAGAGCCGCCTTCCGAAATAAGCAGGCTCATTAAAGCCTACCAAAAGGGCGCCCCACTTTCCGAGAAGGTGCGCAGAATAGGCAGAAGATAAAAAAATAAGAGCAAATACGCAAGAGGATAATCTTGTATATCTGCTCTTTTTTTGTTAGTGAAGCTTTTGCTTTCAGAAAGAAATTCAGCGCGTATTCGGAAGGATAACGGTGAATTTCGCGCCACGGGTGGGGAGATTTTCCGCCTTTACGCTACCGCCCTCGACCTCGAGAATTCTCGACACGAGTGCGAGTCCGAGGCCGTTACCCTCGGATTTATGCGAGGTGTCGCTCTGATAGAACTTGTTGAAAACTCTGTCGATAGACTCTTTGGGGATACCCTCTCCCTCGTCCTCGACGGTGAATACCGCGCCCTCGTCGCTCGAATAAAGGCAGAGGCGCACCGTGCCGCCGCGAGGTCCGAATTTTATGGCGTTTGCGATAAGGTTGTCGAATACGTGGGAAAGGAGCGCCTCGTTGCCCATATATTCTATGCGCTCGAGCTCAACGTCGAGCTCGGTATCACGCTCTATCCACCTCGGCTCAAGGAAAAGTATGGACTGTCTTATCTGCTCGTCGAGGCGGTAGACCGAGGCTTTTGACGGTATGCCCTGGTTTTCGAGCTTCGAGAGAAGCAGAATGTTTCCGACAAGGCTCGAGAGCCTTTTGGTATTAAAGAGTATTTTCTCGGCATATTCCTTTGATTCCTCGCTTGCGGAAAGCTCGGTGTCGAGAAGAAGGGTAGCGTAGCCTTCTATTGCGTTTATGGGAGTTTTGAACTCGTGCGAGACGTTCGATACGAAATCGCTCTGGAGAGTTTCGGTTGCTTGCAGTCCCTTGGTCATCGTGTTGAAGCTCTCGCTCATCTCTCTTAGCTCCGAGAAGCCCTTTGTCGTATCGAGACGGACGTCGAAGTTTCCGCCCGCGACCTCCTTCATTGCATCGTTGAGAGTCGTTATCGGCGTTGATAGAAAGCGCACGAGAAAGAGCGTCGTTGAGCTTCCGAGAAAAAGGCCGATTATAACGAGCCACACTACGTCGGGTACTCCGCGAGAACCGTTTACAGAGCTATGTATAAGCTCGAGTATTCCCGACGCTCCTGCAACGATTACCGCGATTTCCGCGAGAACGAGCACCATATAAAACGCCTTGAAGGTTATTTTCGTTTTCTTTCGGTCTTTTTTCATAGCTTGACTACCTTATAGCCTACGCCGCGCATAGTGACTATCTTGAAATCCTCGCTGTCTCTGAAGCGCTCGCGCAGTCTTCCTATATGTACGTCAACGGTGTGTGTGTCGCTTTCGCTGTCGTAGCCCCAAATCTCGTCCATCATCTGCTGCCTTGTAAAGATTCGTCCGGGGAAGGACGCCATTTTGTAAAGGAGCATAAACTCCTTTTGTGGGAGCACGGCGGCTCCGTCCTTGGTTATAGCCGTCAGCGAATCGCATTCGAGCACGGTAGAGCCTATCGTGAGGCGCCTGTCGTTTATCATCTGTGCGCGGCGAAGCAGTGCACCTACGCGCAGGGTCATTTCGTTTACGTTGACGGGCTTTATCATATAATCGTCAACGCCCGAGAGAAAGCCTCGGCGCATATCGTCGAAGGCGTCCTTTGCCGTAATCATAAGCACGGGTGTCGTCGAGCCGGATTCACGCAGGGTGTTTACAAGCTCGTAGCCGTCCATAACGGGCATCATTATATCCGAGATAAGAAGGTCGTAATACTCGCCCTCAAGAGCATCGAGAGCCTCTTTGCCGTTTGAAACGCCGCGCACGGTATATCCGTCACGGATAAGAACTCTCGAAAAGAGAAGCCGCAGCTCCTTATCGTCTTCTGCAATCAGAATTTTTAACATTATTATGAGCCTTCCTTTCCTTAGCCTTTTTCGGCCTTTCTTCTCAGAAAAATTGCTTTACGGGCTTTATAGCCTCGCCGCCCTCAAACTCCATAACCTCGCCAAGGGCAAAGAATCCGTCAGCACCGAGAAGCCTTACTCTCGTGCCGAGGGGTAGGTCGGTGGAAATCTTTTTCTGGTATATTTCGAGTCCTGCTCTTGCAAGCCTCTCAAAAAACGGGGGGAGAGTCACTGCCGGGAGCCCTTGGAAAATCCGCTCGACAGGGATAACGCAGCCTTCTCTTTCGCCCTCGCTCATATTTTCGAGCTCGGAGAGCGTATGCCCCTCGGAAAGAGTGAAGCCCGATGCGCTCGCACGGCAAAGCGTCTTCATAACTCCGCCGACCCCGAGGCGCGCACCTATATCGGCGCAAAGCGTTCTTATGTAAGTTCCCTTCGAGCAGACGACCTCGAGCGAGTATTCGCCCTCTCCGAGAGGGGTGGTATTCAGGGAATGAATTATAACGCGCCTTGGCTCCCTGTCGATTTCCACGCCCCGTCTTGCGAGGTCGCAGAGCTTTTTCCCGCCAACCTTCAGGGCGGAATACATCGGGGGCGTTTGCATATATTCGCCGACAAACGCCGAGGCGCATTCGATAACCGTCTTGTCCTCGGGAAGCCGGTCGGAGCGCGTGAGCACCTCGCCCGTTATATCCTCTGTGTCGGTGGTTAAGCCGAGCTTGAGGGTGGCTATATAGTGCTTGTCCGAGGAGAGCATATATTCGCTCGCCTTTACTCCGCGCTCGATAAGCACGGGCAGAACTCCCGTGGCAAGAGGGTCGAGAGTGCCGGTGTGCCCTGCCTTGGACACGCCGAAAATACGCTTCACTCTGTTCACCACAGCCTGAGAGGTAAGCCCTTCCTCTTTATTTACTATAACGATTCCGCCTCTCATAAACGACGCCCCTTTTCTTTATTAAAGACATTTTACCACAAACTCCGTCGAATTTCAAGTAAACCACTTGAACATTTACAGAAAATGTGTTAAAATACTGATAACATCAAAGAAAGAGGTACTGAATATGAAGGCAGTTATCACCGTTACGGGCAAGGACAAGGTTGGAATTATCGCTATGGCGAGCGCAGAGTGCGCAAAGCGCGGAGCGAATATCGTGGACATAAGCCAGACGGTTATGAAGGAATATTTTGCGATGATAATGCTTGTTGAGCTTGATGGGCTTACCGTCGATTTCTCGGTATTCAACGATGAGATGAAAAAAGAAGGCGAGAGATGCGGAGTTGATATCCGCGTAATGCACGAGGATATATTCAATACAATGCACAAGATTTAACCCGAGGAGAGAAAGATGCTTAATACACGAGACATTCTTGAAACTATAAGGATGATACGCGAGGAAAACCTCGATATAAGAACGGTCACGATGGGAATTTCCCTCTTTGACTGTATATCGGACGATCCCGCTCGCCTTGAACAAAAAATATACGACAAAATCACTCGCTCGGCGAAAAACCTCGTATCTGTATGCGAGGACCTCGAGCGTACCTACGGAATTCCTATCGTAAATAAGCGCATATCGGTAACGCCGGTATCCTACGTCGGCGCCGGACTTTCGCCCGAGGGCTTTGTCAGACTTGCAAAGGTGCTTGAGCGGGCCGCGTGCGAGCTTGGCGTAAACTTTATCGGCGGTTATTCCGCCCACGTTCAGAAGGGAGAGATTCTCGGAGCGAGAAGCCTTATTGAGTCTATTCCCGAGGCGCTTTCCGAGACCACCCGTATCTGCTCGTCGATAAACGTGGCAACCACCAAGGCAGGCATAAATATGGACGCGGTGCGCGAGATGGGCGAAATTATAAAGAAAACGGCTTATCTTACAAGAGACAAGGACTCGATAGGCTGTGCAAAGCTCGTCGTGTTTGCCAACATTCCCGAGGATAACCCCTTTATGGCAGGCGCCGTTCACGGCATAGGCGAGCCCGACACTGTTATAAACGTAGGTGTCAGCGGCCCCGGCGTTGTTGCAGCGGCTATCAAAGAGGCAGGAGACTCGGATTTCTCGGCTCTTGCCGATACGGTAAAGAAGATAGCCTTCAAGATTACCAGAGTAGGTCAGCTTATCGCTGCCGAGGCGGCAAAAAGACTCGGCGTTCCCTACGGAATAGTAGACCTTTCTCTTGCTCCCACCCCTGCCGCAGGCGAATCGGTTGCCGAGATACTTGGGAATATGGGTCTTGGGCGCTGCGGAACTCACGGCACTACGGCGGCTCTTGCGCTCCTTAACGACGCGGTTAAGAAGGGCGGAGTTATGGCGTCCAGCCACGTAGGCGGTCTCTCGGGTGCGTTTATCCCCGTTTCCGAGGACAGAGGAATGATAGAGGCGGCAGAGCTCGGCGTGCTCACTCTCGACAAGCTTGAGGCAATGACCGCGGTTTGCTCGGTAGGACTTGATATGATTGCCGTCCCCGGCGATACGGACGCGGCTACAATCTCGGGTATAATCGCCGACGAGATAGCGATAGGCGTCGTGAACACCAAGACCACCGCAGTGAGAGTTATCCCGGTATGGGGCAAGGGAGTCGGAGAGTCTGCCGAGTTTGGCGGCCTTCTCGGCTATGCTCCCATTATGCCCGTCAAGCGCGAATCCTGCGAGGCGTTTATAAACAGAGGCGGAAGAATCCCTGCGCCTATTCACTCGCTTAAGAATTAAAATATCGCAAAATACACGAAAACAGGCAGATGCTCGGTCTACTCCGTGCTTTTTCTGCCTGTTTTTTCTTTTTTAGGGGATAGCCCTCTTTCTTCGACACCGCCCTTCGCCACTTCTCGCGGCATATCCGTTATAGAATTATTACTATACAGGGATTTGGAGGTAATTTTATGGACGGGCTTGGAGACGGGCAGGGAAAGGTCGGCAGAGGAGAGAAGGGTGGCTTCTTTTCGCGCGTTCTTGGCGGAGTGCGCTCGGCGAGGCAGTCGCGCTCGGGAGAGCGAGGTGCGCTTTTTCTCGACGTCGCCTTCTTTCTTCTCGGCTATCTTTTTTCTCGCCGACATATAATATTCGGTGTCCGTCCGTTAGGTATAGTGGTGGCGGCGCTTCTGCCCTTCGGCGTGTGGCAGACCCTTGCAGGGGCGGCTGTCGGCTCGCTTTCACTTGGTATAGAGGGCATAGGGGCTGTGCTTGCGTACGGTGCGGTGCTCCTGCTTCGCCTTATTTTGTCTGCCGATTCGACGCTCTTTGGCGAGTCTTTCGGCCTGCGCCTCTCGGTCTCGCTTCTCGGCGGAGCGGTTTCTATGCTGTACGGCACTGTGAGAATGGGATTTACCGACGGCTCGCTTCTTTTCGGAGTCTTTTCCGTGCTCCTGCCGCCTGCCATCACGCTTCTACTTTCGGGCGTATTCTTTACGGGCATATCGGTAAAAGAGGTACTCCTTTCCGAAAAAGGGGTACTGAGTCTTCGGGAAAACGGTAATACGGGTAGGCGACAGACGGTTCTTTTTTCGCTTTCCGCGCTTATCTTTCTTTTCCTTCTCTCTCTTTCGCTTTCGGAATATTCGATTTTCGGAATAAGCCCTGCGATAGTCCTCTCCTCGCTTCTGGTGCTTTTGTCTGCTGGGCGATTTGGCACGCTCGGCGCGGTGCTCGTCGGCTTCTTTTCCTCGCTCGGTGTGCTCGGAGCGTCGGCGGTTTCCTTTGCAATAATGGGAGTTACGGCAGGGCTGACTATCGGATTTGGCATAGGGTACGCGGTGCTCGGCGCAGGCGTCTCTCTCGCTCTGTGGACAGGCTATACCGAGGGCCTCGTTGGGCTTCTCTCGGTGCTTCCCGAATTTGCAATTTCGGCTATGCTATGTGCGCCTTTGCTCAAAAATGTAAAGAAATGTGAGAAAAAGAAGGACGACGCACCGACTCATACGCGCAGTCCCGAGGATATGGTGAGCACGGTGGCTCTTTCCTATAAATGCTCGGTGAGGGGCTTTTCCGATGCGCTCGAGGACGCGCTTTCCGCGCTTGCTTCGGTTATCCGCAGGGACGAGGGAGAGCCCGACGGGCTGACCCTGTCGGAATGTAAAAGGGCGATAGAGGAATGTGCCGAGGCGGAGTGCAGAGGGTGCAGAAGCCGCGAGCTTTGCCTGAGAGAGGATATCTTCCCATACAAAAAGAATATCGACAGACTTTCCTCGCTTTTCCTTTCGGGCGAGCCCATAAGCTCCGAGGATATCAACACCGATACCGAGTTTTGCCAGAGAAGCGGTCTGATAGCAAAGAGGCTTTGCGCACTTTCAAGAGAAAAAAGCCTCGGCAGAGGCTCCCCCTGCAGAAGTTCCGCTGCGCACCTTGAATATTCTTTGGTGGCAAGGCTGGTAGCCGAGGCAAGAGAGAGCGACGAGCGCGAGAGGGAAACCGACACGGCGCTTACCGCAAGGCTTCTCGAATGCGCACGCGAAAACGGGCTGACTTCTCCTGCCGTGCGCGCTGTCGGACGGCGGAAAAAGCATATAATACTTGCCTGCGAGGACGAGGACGGCAGGGAAATCTCCTCGGGCGAGCTTCACACGCGGCTTGAAGGGGTGCTCGGCGCACGCCTTGGCGGCTTTGAATATTTCAGGCACGGGAAAATCGCTCTTGCGGAATGCTCGGCGCGCCCGTCCTTTAGCTGTGAGGCGGCGAGGGCGAGGCTGGTTGCCGGCGGAGAGCGCGTGTCGGGAGACACGGCAGAGGTTATAGAGACCGAGGACGGGCGCTTCTTCGGCATTATTTGTGACGGAATGGGACACGGAGAGGAAGCAGGCAGGACCTCTCGGCTTGCGACAGAGATTTTGCGCCCCTTTCTCGCTGCGGGTGTGTCCGAGGAATCGCTCGTGCATCTTCTTAACGGCGTGCTTTGCCGTCGCGCGGTGGAATGCTCCGTGGCGGTGGATATATTTTCCTTCGACCTTATTACGGGGGCTGCCTCGTTCATAAAAAGCGGAGCTGCGCCGTCGTATATAAAGAGAGGCGGCTCGGTTTTCAGAATAAGGTCGCACACGACCCCTCTCGGTCTTCTCGAGAGTGCGAGTGCCGAGAGAATAGGCGCCGATGTGCGCGAGGGGGATATTATAGTTCTTCTCTCGGACGGGGTTTCGGCAGATGCAGAGGACGCACCTTGGCTTATAGAGCTGCTTGGCAGAGAGGAGTGCGAGAGCCTTTCGGGGCTTGCAGACAAAATACTCGATACGGCAAGAGGGACGGTCGGCAGAGGCGACGATATGAGCGTGGTGCTCATAAAAATAAAGCCCTCGTCTGTATCAAAAAAGAGGGCTCCCGAATAAACTGTCTTCGAAGGGCAAAAAGAAACGGAGACTCGTCTTCGAAGAAAGGAAATTTCAATATGAAAATTGTCGTACTTCGCGCCCCGAAGGGACTAAGGAGAATTCTTGCCAAGATTTTCGGCATTGATATAGGAGATAAAACGTAAAGAGTTATCTCCCGGATATACTTATGGCAGAGGCACCGTTTGGCACCTCTGCCATTTTCTTTTGTGTTCAAAAATTTATCTTACTGCTGATTGTGCGGATTCAAAAATGCTTATTTTGAGTAGAGCTTGGGTTCGTTTTTACGGTCTTTTTAGGGTGTTGTTGAGACTGTGTTGAATTTATTTGTACTTTTTGAACATTTTTCAAAAAAACTATTGCCTTTTTATTATAAATGATGTATAATGGGGTATGTAAGAGATTTTGCGCGCGTACTTTTTGTGTATGCGCCTTAGTTTTTTACGGCTTAGCGTTTATAAAATTCGAATATAGAAAACCGAAAGGATCTTGGCGAAATGAAAAGAACAAACAAAAAGTTTTTAGTTGTTATCCTCTCCTTATTGCTTACGTTGACGGTGCTTATAGCTATGCCCGTAACGAGTATGGCGAGCGGATCAGACGGAGACGAGCTTCCCGTGTCCGAGGGCGATGGGTCGACAGCCTCGACCGGTGGCGCTATTGCTACGCCGTCCTTCCAGTCCGGTGAAATCTACGTAAATGCGTACACCGAGGTTATAGACGAGGATGACCGAGACCTCGGATACACCAGGATTTACGAAATGACCTTTAGTGCAGGGAACTCGGCATTTTCTGCGTATGAGATTAGCTTTTATATGCCTTATTTTGTGGACGTTCAGAGCGTTTCGGCAAGTAATGAAACGAGCATTTCCAATAACGCAATTTTCACCTATTATATAGCAGATGACGGTCTTGTAAACGTTTCTTACTCCAACGCGGATAACCTTTTGAACGTTGATCTTTTTACCGTTTTCTTTACCGTAAACAACTATACTCCGAATTATGCAAACGTGCAGTACATAAAGTCGGAGTTTGTGGATGTAGATCTCAACGACTTATCTGTAAACATCGGATCTTCTTCCGTGGAGATATCAAGGAAGATAATAATGGGTGACGTAAACGATAACGGTTACGTTGACATCAACGATATCGAAATAATCCAGAACAGCATAGTGAATCCGAACGCTCCTCTCACCGCAGAGCAGTTCGAGGTAGCCGATATCAACAGGGACGGCATAGTTTCCATTCGCGATTGTCAGTACATACAGAACTATCTCGTCGGCCGTATAGGCTCGCTTGATGATATCAAGGATTATGTACCTGTTGTATATACCCTCGACGTGCGTTTTAGAGATGAAACGGGAAAGGTTGTATTTACCTATGTTTGCGAAGGTGTGGAGGGAAACACCTATGACGTTGTATTAGCTCCTGCCGTTAATGAATTCGCTCAAGATTACAACGCATACACTCTCGTTCGCGTACGTTCGAACGTGTACGGAACAATTCCCGTCACTTCATTGCTAAGCGAATACGTGCTTATCGGAAACGACGTTGTTAATTTGTACTATCAGTTCGAGCCCGACTGCGAGCACAGAGATAGAAATGACAACCTCCTCTGTGATAAGTGTGGCGAGGCATTCGACGACGGTAAAGACCTCGAGCCTGAAAGCCCCGTATTAGTGGACTTCGAGGGTGCATACGAAGAAGAAGTAGTTTACTGGAACTGTACTCACCCTGATCACACCGGTGATCCTGCTCAGACTGTTACCAACCTCAACTTCGGCGGTTACCTCAAGGTAACTCACCCCGGTGGTCCTGCAAATCCCGTCTACGCTAACTCCCACAACGCTTATGCTGCAGTGGTTGAGGAAGAGGGCAACAAGTTCGTAAAGGTTGTTTCTCCTGCCAGAATCTCTTCCAGAGACCGTCAGCACAGCTTTACTGCTGTTACCTCTTACATTTCCGATGATGCTAACGCTTACATCTTCGAGGCTGACATGAGACTCCACACCACTCTTCCCGACGGAAGTGCTTGCGGAACCAACATGTCCTATGTCATTTACAACACTGAAGGCGATTCTTACATCCAGATGACCATGAGCACCGCTGCAGACGGTCTCCTTTCTCTCGGCGGTTGCCCCCTCGCTTACGTTGACCAGTGGTTCACCCTCAGAATGGAATTCAACGCTGAGGACTGCTCCATCAAATTCTATGTTAAGAACGGCGACGTTTGGGAGTACAGAGGCTTCTATGAGGCGCAGCCCGGCGACCACGCAACCGAAAACCCCTTCTACGATATCGGAGCTTCCATCCGCGACATTCAGATGTTTATCGCAGGTAAGGCTCAGTTCGACGTAGATAACGTTACCTTCCACGGTGGCTACATAGAGTTCATCGAGGACGAGGAGATTATCGCTCCCGTTGCTCCTACCTGCGAGCACAGCGACATTGACGACAACGGCGAGTGCGACGAGTGCGGCGAGGCATTCGAGGACGGTGCAGAGCCCGAGGAAGGTCCCGTATTAGTGGACTTCGAGGGTGAGTACCAGGAGATCGTTAAGAACTGGAATTGCACTCACCCTAGCCACACCGGCGCTCCTGAACAGACCGTAACCGACCTAAACTTCGGCGGCTACATCAAGGTAGAGCACCCCGGTGGTCCTACAGGCGCAGGACCCAACTACACTAACTCCCACAACGCTTACGCTGCGGTGGTTGAAGAGGACGGCAACAAGTTTGTAAAGGTTGTTTCTCCTGCCAGAATCTCCCCCAGAGACCGTCAGCACAGCTTTAGGGCTATTACCTCTTATGTTTCAGACGATGCTAACGCATACATCTTCGAGGCTGACTACAGAATCCACAATACTCTTCCCGACGGCGGTGCTTGTGGCACCAATATGTCCTTCATTATTTACAACACTGAGGGTAATCAGTATATCCAGATAACTATGAGCACCGGCGCGGACGGTCTCCTTTCTCTCGGTGGTAACCCCATCGCTTACGTTAACGAGTGGTTCACCCTCAGAATGGAATTTTTCGCTGAGGACGGCTCCATTAAGTTCTACGTTAAGAACGGCGACGTATGGGAGTTCAGAGGCTTCTATGAGATGCAGAGCGGCGACCACGCATCCGAAGGCGTCTTCGAGGACATCGGCGCAACCATCCGCGACATTCAGATGTCCATTGCAGGTATGTCTCAGTTCGACGTTGACGACGTAGCTCTCTACGGTGACTACAGAGAGTTCATCTATGACGAACCGGTTATTCCTCCCACTATGCCCACCTGTGCACACAGAGACGTAAACGACGATCTTCTTTGCGATATGTGTGGCGAGTGGTTTGACGATGGCGTAGAGCCCGAGCCCGGTGAGAATCCCAGCGTAGAGGACTTCGAGGGTGAGTACGACTCTAACGACAAAGAGCTCTTTTACGACGATGCAGGCAACGTAATCACCGGTACTGCTACCGAGATTGCCATCGGAAACGTTAGCGTAGCTTACGGCGGTGCTACCAACCAGGCCGGCTCTAACGCTGCTATCGTTGAGGACGGCGGCAACAGGTACCTCAAGATCACTTCTCCCAAGAGAACTTACATCAGAGACCGTTCTTACCTCATCACTATTACGCCCGAAGAGTTCGTTCCCACAGACAAGGCTAATTGCTACGTTTTGAATTTTGACGTCAAGGCTGTAAGCGGCCGTACTCTTGAGATGATCTGGCGCAACACCGAAGGCCAGTACGTTCAGATAAACGCTAACCTTGGCACCGACGGCTACTACTCCTTCAAGGACACCAAGATCGTTAAGGCTGGCGAGTGGTGCAACGTTCGTATGGAGTTATCTCTCTCCGAGCTTGCTATTATGGTATACGTTGACGGTACCTACACCGGCGCTATCACTGAGATGACCGGCGGCGTGGCCTACGATGAGTTTTGTGGCTCAGCTATCGCGTCCTTCGGCATTGGCTCTAACAACAGTGGCGCCAACGTTGATATAGGCTTCGATAACATGGCATTCTACTACAGCGACAAAGAGTACGTTGGGCCCGAGATTCCCGTTGAGCCCGAATGCGAGCACAGAGACGTAAACGACGACCTCCAGTGCGACAAGTGCGGCGAGTACTTTGATAATGGCGCAAACGAGCCCGAGATTCCCGTTGAGCCCGCTCCCGAAATTAACTACACCGTTTACGACTTTAACGACCTTACCCCCTTCATCAACGAGATTGATCCCAACGGCAACGGCGTTGCTACCATCAACCCCGAGCTTTACGGCGATATGTTCAAGATGGTTCGTTCTCTTTGCGGTAGTCAGACCCTTAAGGATAGAACCTGGGGTATCGTAGAGCTTGAAGAGGGCAGCGGCGAGAACGCTCTCTGGATTTCCGGTATCCAGGGCGGCAGCAACAACGGCGGTAACCGCCACGCTCACTTCGACCTCGCATACGAGACCATCGCACATGCTCCCGACAGATGGGTATGGGGTGCTAACCTCTACTTCGAGACCTTTACTTCCGCAGTTGACACCTTCGAGATTCTCTTCAATCTTACCGGCGGAGGCTGGCTTGCTACTCCCGACTCTATGTACGGCCTTATGGCATTCGCTCTCAGTGAGGATCCCGATAGCGGCGAGCCCATAGTTTGGCTTGACGGTGCATCTGACGAGGCTATCGCCCGGATCGGCGAGTACTTCCACATCGCAATCGAGTACATTCCCGAGACCGGCGTAATAAACACCTATGTTAACGGCGCACTCCTTGATACTGAGAAAACGACTGCTGACGTTACTATTAACAACATCCGTCTTGAGGTTCCCTCCGGCGGTAGGGTTTCTCTCCTCCTTGACAATATGTTCTTCGTGTACGCTGACGATAGCTTCGTAGTTCCCGGCGGTAACGGCGGCAGCATCGAGCCTCCCGTAGAGGAGCCCGCAGATCCCGCGCTTCCCGGCGGCGTTGCAGTGGAGGACTTCGAGGGTGCGTACGAGGAGATTCTCGTAGAGTGGGAGTGTACTCACGCAGAGATCTTAAATTCCGGCTTTGACCCTTACCAGAGCGCTACCAACCTTATATTTGGCGAGAACCTTTCCGCTACCTACTCCTCCGGTGCTCCTTACTCAAACGTTCACGGCTCTTCCGCGACGGTAGAGGACGAGGAGGGAAATAAGTTCTTAAGACTTAACACTCCTTTAAGAGCTTGCATCAGAGACAGAGCACACACTCTTACCGTAAAGCCTGTTATAGGCGAGGGAGAGGTTGAGTCCTACGTCTTTCAGACTGCCCTCAGAGTATCGGGCGGTACGTCGGCTTTGATTGTTTATAACGAGGCTCAACAGTACATGCAGTTATCCGTTAACGTCAGATCCGGAGAACTTTACGTAGAGGAGGCGAAGATAGGCAGCGCTAACGAGTGGATAAATCTCCGTCTCGAGTTCGTAAAAGCAACCGCAACACTGGATATTTATGCTAACGGCGACCTTGTAGCATCCCTTGCTGCAAGCTCTTACGCCGCAGGCAGTGACGTTGCAACTCTGCTCTCTGCGCCTATTCGCGATATAATCGCCGGTCCCGGTCAGAACACCACTCTCGACTTCGATAACGTAGCATTCTATGGCGTAGTAGCTGAGTAATTTAAACGACTTTGTTTGAAAATCAATAAAAAAGAAGGGCACCCGAGTGTGGGTGCCCTTTTACATATTTATCTTATCGCCGACTGTGCCGACTCGGGAATGGTCACGGTAATATCCAGGCTCGACGAGCCGCGCGTTACGGTTACGGTTACCGTGCTGCCGACTCTTGCCGAGAGCATATTGTCCACGAGGTGGTGGGTTCTCGTGACAGAGTGGCGCACGCCGTCTATCGTGATGGCGGTGATTATATCGCCCTCGAGAATTTTTCCGCTTGCAACCGAATTCTCTTCAACCGAGTTGACCTTAACCACGTCCACCTTGGTTATAACGCCGGTTTCGGGGTCGATAACCACGCCCGTGGAGTCTGCCGTGATGGTAACTCCGAGAAGGCACTTATATACTGCGGTCTTTAAAAGTCCGTCACAGTGGTAGATTATATTTTCCGCAAGCACTGCCGCAAGGTTGACGGGTATTGCATAAGCAATATTGTCTATATCCGCGCCCTGCCTCTTGGCGTTTACAATACCTATGAGCTTTCCGCCAGCATCGTACAGACCGCCGCCCGAGTTGCCGCTGTTTACCGCCGCACTCACACGCATAACTCTGAAGGTCACCGTAGTTCTGCCGTCGGCACTCGTCATAGAAAGAGACTCGCTCTCAACGCTGATTATTCCCTCGGTAACCGACATACCGTATCCCTCGGGGTTTCCTATTGCGTAAACCTCGTCGAAAACCCTCACTCCTTCGGAGTCGCCGAGGGTGGCTGCGAGCACGGGGCTCTGCTTGATTACCTCGCTGTTTTCAATCTTGAGTATTGCTATATCGTAGTTCATCGCGCCGCCGAGGTAGGTTGCCGTTATAGCGTAATCGGAATACTCCTGACCGTAGAGATAGACCTTGATGTTGTTTGATATTCCGTTTGCCGCAATCGCGTTTGAGTTATAGACAACGTGGAAGTTGGTTATTATATAGGCGTCGCCCTTTTCCTTGTCGAGCTTGTATATAACTCCTGCGCCTGCCATAGTGTCGGTGCCGGTCTGAGAGCCGCCGTATATGCCGCCGTACGAGACCTCAAAATTTGCAAGTATGGTAACGGTGGAGAAAAGCGCACGGGTCTTTCCCGTAAGAGCGTCCAGCGCGTTCTGAGTATCCTCTCTGTCAGGGAGAAATCCGTCCGAAACCGAGCCCGAGCTCTGCTCTCCGTCGTCTCCCGAGTCTATCGGGGGATCGCTGTTTTCATTATTTCCGCCGCCGTTATTTTCGGTGTCGCCGCTGTCGCCTGTGCCGCCGCCTCCCTCGGGAAGACCGGGAGCACCGGAGCCGCCTTCGCCGCCCTCAGAACCTTCGGTTATATTTCCGATAAATTCCGCAAGCCCGAAGCACGAGGTTGTAGAAAACACCGTACCTGCAAGAAGCGCAAGCAAGACAATTAAGCTTATGATTTTTTTCATTTGTTAAACTCCGTAAATATTTTACGCTTTAAGTATACATCATTATTATTACTGAACTGTTAACAAAACAAATATTTTTCGAAATTTTTATTTTTTAAAAAATTCGCATAAGCTTAGGAATAAATTCGTATAAGTTGCGAAATGACGGTTGACATTACGAATAAAAAGTGCTAAAATGTAAATACTGAATTAGAAAAAATCAGGGGTCGCCACGGGCGAGAGAAGGGAGACTTTATGTCGGTTGCAATTATAACGGGTGCTTCGAGCGGAATAGGCAGAGAGATAGCGCACGGACTCATCGCGCGCGGTGTGGACGAGATGTGGCTGATAGCGAGGCGTGAGGACAGACTTATCGCGCTCGGCGAGGAGCTCGGAGTAAAATACAAGGTAATTTCTGCGGATTTGTCAACGGGAGAGGGAATAGAGGCGCTCGCACGGGCGCTCCGCGAGGAGAAGCCCTCCGTCAGGTATTTTATCGCGGCGGCAGGCTTTGGCGACTTCGGCGGCTTCGACGAGATTTCGAGCGAGGCCGTAGAAAAAATGATAGACGTAAACGTAAAGGCGCTCGTGCTTACCTCGCACGCGGTGCTGCCGTATATGGAAAAAGGGGGAAGACTCTTAACGCTCGGCAGCGCTTCTGCCTTTACGCCTCTTCCGTATTTTAACGTGTACGCGGCGAGCAAGGCGTTCGTTCTTCACTATTCGAAGGCGCTTTACTACGAGGCGAAAAGGTACGGAGTGCGCGTGACCTGCTCCTGCCCGGGCTGGGTGCATACCGAGTTTATAGACAAGGCGACCGAGAACAAGGACGTCACTATGCCGAAGAAGGGAGCCTTCCGTCCTCTCCTTGACTGTGAGCGAGTGGTGAAGAAATGCCTAAGAGCTCTCGACAAGGGCAAGAAGCTCTACGTCACGGGAAAATTCACCAAAATGCAACATATACTTTACAAAATGGTGCCCGACGGGCTTCTGACACGCGCGTGGCTGAAAATGCTTTCCGCGCCGTCCGATAAGAAGAACACAAGCGAGCCCGAGGAAAAGAGAGGATAAAGGACGATGAAAAGAAGAATTTTATCCCCCGGAGCGCTGACGGCACCGCTTCCGCCCGTGATGGTAACGGTCGGCGATATGGAAAGCGCGAATATACTTACCGTTGCGTGGACGGGCATTCTCGCCACCGTGCCGCCGAAGACCTATATTCGGGTGGGCCCCCCGCGCCATTCCTACGGAATTCTGAAGGAGCGCGGAGAGTTCGTTATAAATCTCCCGACGGCAAAGCAGGCACGCGAGGTCGATTTCGTCGGAATTTACACCGGCAAAAAGCTCGATAAATTTGAAAAAACCGGCTTCACCAAGCAAAGGAGCGAGAAGGTCGCGCCGCCGACGATAGCAGAGTGTCCTCTCGCGCTCGAGTGCAGGGTGACCGACGTTTTGCCGATGGGCTCGCACGACGTATTCGTCGCGGATATAGTTTCGGTCTCCTGCCGCGAGGAGCTTTTCGACGAGCAGGGCAAAATTCACCTTGAGCGCGCAGGGCTTCTTGCCTATGCACACGGAGAGTATTACGCGCTCGGAGAAAAGGTTGGCCGCTTCGGCTTCTCGACCGACAAGGGAAGAAGTAGCGAAAAGAAAGTCGGTGCCCGAAGGACGGACACCGAAGCAAAGGGCGGCAACGCCGAAAATAAGACCGAGCCTTTTTATCTGGCGATAACCAAAAAGAAACGCGGAGGCAGAGGAAAATGAGAAACGAGAACACCGAAAAGATAAGAGAGCGCACGCTCTCGCTTATAGAATCCGCCTTTGAGAGCGACGCGGCGTTTGAGCGTGAGCTCGGACTTGCTGAGAAGACGGTAAACAACTGGCGCAGAGGGCGCTCCTCATCGTTTATGAAAATGCTTCCTGTGCTTTCGGAAAAGTTCGGGGTGAACGTCGGCGAGCTTCTCGATATGCCCCTGAAGGGCGACTCCTCCGAGCTTTCCGAGGACGAGCTGAGCCTTCTGAATATGTACAGGCGCTCGCGCACCCTGCCCGAGAATCTGCGTGCGGCACTCAGAGAAAACCTCGAGAACACCGTAAGGCTCTACATATCGGCAGCAGAGGGTGTGGCAAAGAAAACGAGGAAGAAAAAGTAAAGCTCATTTTGGTGAATATCTTACACAGTGAGTTGTGGTAATCTTGCCGTCATTATCTTAACCGTACCGCTTTGGCGCGTTTCATACCGTCTTTTCTATTCTACCGTAACCGATTTCGCAAGATTGCGCGGACGGTCGATATCGTAGCCGCCGAGAAACGCCGTTTCATACGCCAGAATCTGCGAGAATACCACGGATACGAAGGGCGTGAACGTTCCATCGAGGCTTGGAATCAAGAAAACTCTGTCGGAATAGGACTCGGGTTCTTTTATGCTGTCTTTGCAAACGAGAATCACAAAAGCTCCGCGAGATCTGGTTTCTCTTATGTTGCCTATCATTTTATCGTGATATTTTTCATCGCAAGCCAAGGCTACTACGGGAACTCCGTCCGTTATCAGGGAAAGCGTTCCGTGCTTTAGCTCGCCTGCTGCATAGGCTTCGCTATGAATATAGGAAATCTCCTTCAGCTTAAGCGAGCTTTCGATGGACGCAGCGTAGTCGCAGCCGCGACCGATAAAGTAAAGGTCGCTTTTGTCGACGATTTCCTTTGCAATCATACCTATTTCCTCTCTTCGAGAGATTACGTTTGATATTGCGGCAGGAACGTCGGTTGAGAGAACTGTTAAAAAATTCTTGGCAAAGGCGTCAGTGATAGTTCCTTTTGAATGAGAAATGGCGGTTGCAATCAAGAACATTGCCGAAAGCTGAGTGATATATCCCTTCGTCGTAGCGACGGAAATTTCCGGACCGGCGTTGGTATAAAGCACGTAATCGCTTTCACGCGCTATGGCAGAGCCGACGGTGTTGATTATTCCAAGGCTCGGAGCACCCGATTCTTTGGCGAGCTTCAGAGCAGCCAGGGTGTCGGCGGTTTCGCCCGACTGGGAAATCGCTATTACGAGAGGATTTTTTGTAACTATTGGGGGATCGTATCTGTATTCTGACGCGAGGGTTACGAAAACCGGAATTTTAGCCATTCTTTCAATAAGATTTTTTCCCACAATTCCGGCGTGATAGGCAGAACCGCATGCAATTATTGATACGCCGTCGAACTCCGAGAGAAGCTTATTTGAAATTCCGATTTTGTCAAGAGAGGGAAGTCCTTCGGCGGTAATATACGGTTTTACCGTGCGGGATACGGCCCCGGGCTGCTCGTGTATTTCTTTTAGCATAAAATGCTCGTAGCCATCCTTTTTTGCCATTTCAAAATCCCACGGAACATCCTCGAACTTGGCCGTTTTTTTAGTTCCCGACTTGTCGTAAGAAGTTATGTCTCCTGCTTTAAGGCAGGCGATTTCATCATCGCCAAGGCGCATAACACTCTTTGAATATTTTAAAATTGCAGGTATATCGGAAGCGAGATAAGAAGAACCGTCTATGCAGGACAGAATCAACGGATTGTTTCTTCTTACCGCCCATATTTCACCGATACGGTCATTAAAAATAATAGCTAGGGCAAAAGACCCTTTGAGGGCCCCGATTGCGGCATGAATAGCCGACCAAGGCTCGTGCCGCTTTTTATATTCCCTGTCAATCAAATGAACGACGCATTCAGTGTCGGTTTCGCTTTTGAAGGAATATCCCTCTTTAGAAAGAAACTCCTTTATCTCAATGTAATTCTCTATGATTCCGTTGTGAACAAGAGTGACGCCGTCAGAAGAGTGTGGGTGCGCGTTTCTTTCGGAGGGCTCGCCGTGAGTTGCCCATCGGGTATGGCCGATTCCGAAGAAGCAGTCGTCGGGGATAGAAGCCGCTTTTTGGTCAAGGAAGGAAACTCTGCCCTTGCATTTCACGGTTTGAAGCATTTCACCGTTGCCAACCGTTATACCTGCAGAATCATATCCGCGATATTCAAGGGAATAAAGCCCGTCTATAATTTTTTCTTTAGCCCCTCCATTTCCTGAGAAGCCCATAATTCCGCACATATTATCTTTTCTCCTTCAAAACACAAAAATTTTCGCTCTTTACGATACTGTTTTCGGGATATACGCCACGCAATCTCGTCATAGGATATACCGCCGTACCCCTGCCTATTACAGTACCGGGGTTAAGAACGGAGTTGCATCCTATATCAGCGTTATCGCCAAGAATTGCACCGAGCTTGCGAAGTCCCGTTTCGTAGTCTACATCGCCGTGTACAACGACCGGTCTTCCGTCGGTCTTTAGATTTGAGCATATCGTGCCTGCTCCGGTGTGAGCCTTGTAACCGAGAATAGAATCTCCTACGTAGTTGTAATGGGGGATTTGCACTTTGTCGAGCAAAATGCAGTTTTTTAATTCGGAAGAATTTCCGATTACGCAGCCCGAGCCCACAATAACGCTTCCTCTGATGAAGGCACCGGGGCGTATCTCGCAGTCTCTGCCTATGACGGCAGGACCTTCAACCGTTGCCGTGGGATATATCTTTACGTTTTCGCCAACAAGTACGTTCTCTGATATAAGCGTATATCCCGGTATGCCTTTTTCGATAAGGTCAAGGATATAGCTCTTTATCTTGGGGAGCATCTCCCAAGGGTATTCGCAGGAATCAAAAAGGGGAGCGAGGTAATCGGGAACGAGAGCATAAAGGTCCTTGGTTTTAACAAGTTTATTCAACGCAGTGTCCTCCGTCCTTGATGGCTTTTACCACCGCTTCAATATATTCGGCACATTTTTCTTTAGTCTCTGCCTCGACCATAACGCGGATAACAGGCTCAGTACCGCTTTCACGGAGAAGAATTCTTCCTTGCTTGTTAATCAGCTTTTCAATGTTTTCGATTTCCTTTTTGACGTTTTTGTCCGCAATTACTGCGGACTTGTTTTTTACGCGCACGCTCTTAAGGGCCTGCGGATAGAGCTTTATTGGCTCGGCAAGCTTTGAAAGTGCGGTTTTAGAATCACATATCTCCTCGGTTAGCATAATAGCCGTGAGTATTCCGTCGCCGGTGGTAGCGTATTTCTTCATAATGATATGACCGGACTGCTCGCCGCCGATAGCATAGTTGCTGTTCTGCATACATTCATACACAAAGCGATCGCCGACTGCCGTTTGAACGCACTTGATACCTATTTTCTCAAGGCTTGCGATGAAGCCGCTGTTGGACATTACCGTCATAACTACGGTGTCACCGTTAAGCGTACCCTTGGCTTTGAGACGCTTGCCGAGAATATATATGATCGAGTCGCCGTCGACTACGTTTCCGCTTTCGTCGATGGCAAGACATCTGTCAGCGTCACCGTCGAAGGCAAATCCTATATCAAGATGCTTTTCCTTGACGAGCTTTTGAAGATTTTCAATATGAGTGGAGCCGCAGTTTTCATTGACGTTAAGACCGTCAGGCTCGTTTCCTATAACGTACGTCTGTGCGCCAAGAGCACTGAATACCGCGTTTGCAATATTCCAAGAGGCGCCGTTTGCACAGTCAAGGCCTATTCTGAGATTTTTGTAGGAATTGGATGCAATGGATATGAGGTAACCGATATAACGGTTTCTTCCCGCGACGTAGTCGTGAATGCACCCGATGTGCGTTTTTTGCGCCAAGGGAAGATCGTCTCCCTCTACTCCGAGGGCGGCAAGGTCTCCGTCGATATACGCTTCGATGAAAGCGGTGGTCTCGTCATCAAGCTTTTCTCCGCGCGAGTTGATAACCTTGATACCGTTGTCGTAGTAGGGGTTGTGAGATGCGGTGACCATAATGCCGCAGTCAAACTCGTCCATGCGCGTGACGTACGAAACACCGGGCGTGGTGATTACGTGGAGCATATAGGCATCAGCGCCCGATGCGGTAATGCCTGCCACTATGGAGTATTCAAGCATATAGCTTGAACGTCGGGTGTCCTTGCCGATGACGATGCGTGGGCGATACCCGGGCTTAGTGCAGCCTGAGAGCTTCGAGGAATAATACCAGCCGAGAAACCTGCCTATTTTATAGGCGTGCATAGAAGTTAGCGTTACGTTAGCCTCGCCCCTGAAGCCGTCCGTTCCAAAATATTTGTTTTGTTTTTTCTCGACGGACAATTTTGGTATATCGATCTGCTCGCGTAAGAGCTCATCGGTGGAAATGCCGAAAATCTCGGAGAGCTGAAGCACTTTATCTATTTGGGGGAGCATTTGTCCCATCTCCCATTTTGAAAGGGACTGCCTTGAAACACCAAGAAGTTCGGCAAGCTGCTCTTGAGAGAGCCCCTTAGACATTCTGAGCTTTATGATCTTCTGATCAATTGTCATAATAATTCTCCTTAAATAACGATTTTTGATGGTCACGGTATTATACATAATATATTATATCAGACGTTTTGCCTCTTGACTACCAACTTTTCATTGATTTTTTAGCAACTCACGGTTGCGAAAAGAGGATTTTTCAGAGATTGGTGGCTCGAAAACGGGTTGTCGGTTAAATGTGCTCGTTTTTTTGACAATTTCGATTTGCAAAAGAATGGGCGGTGTGGCCTGCGTTTTTCCGTCTTGACAAACGGTAAGTATTTTTGTATAATATATTTGAAGGTGCTCGAAAATCCAAAGCAGGGAAAGCGCGGTGAAAACCCGCCGCAACAGCCATTGCCGTAATGACTTACGCCGAGAGTCTCAGTCGGAAGGCCTGCCGAGTGCTTTTGGAAAACGTTCCTTGGGCAAAAGAGGGAACGGCCAAAAGAGCGCGTATAGCGCGCAAGATCTGCCCGCATAGGCAGATTTTTTTGGTTTTGCCTAATTTAAAAACAAGAGGTAAAACGAAAATGAAGAACAAAACGAAAATAAAGGTTGGCATTATCGCGCTGTTTATGCTGCTTGTCGGCGTGATTTTCTCTCTCGCAGGCTGCGGCGGGGGAAACGTGGCTGCCGATGGCACAGCGCTTATCGTAATCGAAAACCGGGACGGCAGCTTTGATGAGCATGAGGTAGACCTCTCGCTTCTCGAGCATCGCGACGAGGGCGGACTTTCTCTGCTTGAATATCTCGGCGGATTGCAAGGCGGTATAGTCTATTCGGTAAATTACGGCGGCGGATACGGCGGATATATAAATTCGATAGGCTCTCTTTTTCCGGGGGCAGGAGAATACGTTTCGCTCTATACCAGCGAGCGTGAGGATTTTGCGGTTCCCACCGAGTATATGCCCACCGTAAGTGAGGTAAAATACAAAGAGATAACTCTCAAATATGCAGGCGTTGGTATTGCGGATCTGTCCGTCAAGGACGGCACGGTGATACTTATGCGCGTCGAGGCGTACTGATTTTATGAGAGCAGGGGTTAAAAGACCGGCGCTTTCGGCGGCGACGGTCGGAATTATGGCGGCAACGCTTACCGCAGGAAAGCTCGCACTCTCCTTTATACCAAACGTGGAGATAGTGACCCTTTTCATAGCGCTCTATTCCTACTGCTTCGGTGCGCTCGGTCTTCTCGCCTCTTTTGTGTTCGTTATTACGGAAACGCTCATTTACGGCTTTGGCGGCTGGGTGGTATCCTACCTTATATACTGGCCTTTGGTTGCCCTCGTTTTCATGCTTCTCGGCTTTCTCGGGGTGAAGGGAAGAATTATTCCCACGGTTACCGCGTTGACTATGACCGCGCTTTTCGGAGTACTTACCTCGCTTGTCGAGATAGGGCTGTTTTCGGGCTTTTTTGATAATTTCTTCTACCGCTTTTCGGTATACTATCTTCGCGGCACCGTCTTCTACGCGGTACACGCCGTGTCAAATACCGTTATATTTCTTTTCCTTTTTTCTCCGCTTCGCTCGGCAATCCTCGGGCTCAAAAGCAGGCTGTTTTCTGCGCACGGACGGAAGGGTGCGGATTTTTCTTGACAATTACTCTCGCGTGTGGTAAAATAAATGTAATTTTTTAAAAAGAGGTGCCGTATTGGAGAAAACAAAGATAACCAAAAAGGATATTTATCTTGCAATCCTTGCAGGCTTCCTTCTTCTCGTGATAGTTTTGGCTATGATATTCTGGCCGTCTCGGCGCGAGGAGATAAACAAAAAGCGTATATACGGTTTTTTCGATACCGAGATAGTCGTGTACGATTATACGGGAAGCGGCGAAGCAAAATTCAATAAAACGCTCACCGAGCTTCGCGAGCTTTTCGGATACTACCACGCACTTTTTGATATTTATAACTCTCATAGCGGCGTGGTTAACGCATACGATATAAACGCAGCCGCAGGCGGCGAGCCGCTTACGGTGGAGCGCGAGATGATAGATTGCCTTAAATATGCAAAGGAAGTATACGCTAAGACGAATGGCGAGGTAAACGTCGCAATGGGTGCCGTGCTCTCTCTCTGGCACGACGTGCGAGAGGCGGCGAAGGAAAATCCCGAGGTAAGTATTCCGAGTAGCGAGGCGCTCTCCGAGGCGGCAAAGCACTGCAGCATAGATTGCATCGAGATAGACGAGGAAAAAGGCACGGTGCGTCTTACCGACCCCGAGGCTTCGCTCGACCTCGGAGCGCTCGGAAAGGGGTACGCTGCAGAGCGTGCGGCAGAGCTTCTTTACGGTATGGGTATAAGCTCGGGCTGGGCTCTGGACGTCGGTGGAACTCTGCGCGTTATAGGCAATGCGCCGAGCGGTGAGCCGTGGCAGGCAGGGATAAAAAATCCCGATAAGAAAAGCTCGGTGCGCACGATATATACCTTCAGCCTCAGTGACGCCTCGTCGGCGACCTCGGGCGACTACGAAAGATACTTTGTCAAGGACGGAGTGAAATACCATCATATAATTGATAAGGATACGCTCCTTCCGCCGAGTTACTTTGCCTCGGTTACTATTATCGTCCGTGATGCAGCACTCGCAGACGCGCTCTCAACCGCCCTTTTCTGTATGAGCTACGAGGAAGGAGAGGCTCTTATAGCTTCGGTTGACGGGGCGCGTTGCGTATGGGTGACGCACGACGGCGAAATCCTGAAATTTGGCGAGTGATGTCAATTAATATTTACAATAAAGGTGATTAAAATGGAAAAATTGCTAAAGGTTATGGAGAAGAACGCCAAGCTCACAAGCGAGGAAATCGCTCTTATGCTCGGAAAAGAGGAGGGCGAAATAAAGAATATGATAGACACCCTCGAGCGTGAAGGCGTTATCCTCGGATACCGTACGGTGGTAGACTGGGACAAGACCGAAAGAGAGCGCGTAAGCGCGCTTATAGAGGTTAAGGTTATGCCTCAGCACGACGACGGATTTGATAAGATTGCAGATAAAATCAAGAATTACCCCGAGATTAAAGCGCTTTATCTGATGTCGGGTGCTTACGATTTTGCCGTGGTTATCGAGGGGAAGACGATGAAGGAGGTTGCCTTCTTCGTTGCAAGAAAGCTTGCGACCATAGATGCCGTAACTTCCACTTCAACCCATTTTGTGCTCAAAAAATACAAGGACGCGGGAACGGTATTTGAGAGCCCCGACAACGACACGAGAGATAATCTTTTGATATGATGAATTACGAATCCCTTATTTCAAGCACCTTAAAGGACATAAAGCCCTCGGGAATAAGAAAGTTTTTTAACCTTCTCTCCGAGATGACAGACGTCACCGCTCTTACTGTCGGACAGCCCGATTTCGTTACCCCGTGGCATATCCGAGAGGAAGCGATACGCTCTATTGAGGACGGTAAGACCTACTATACCTCAAACCAGGGACTCCCGAGCCTGCGCAAGGAGTTGTCTGCTTATATGAAGCGCAGATTTGACCTCGACTATTCGGACAAAAACGAGATGATCGTTACCGTCGGCGGAAGCGAGGCTATTGATATTGCTATACGCTCGCTCCTTAATCCCGGAGACGAGGTTATTATTCCGACTCCCTCGTTCGTCTGCTACGAGCCTATTACGAAGATGGCGGGCGGTGTTCCCGTTATCGTAGAGACGAGAGCCGAGGACGGCTTCAAGCTCACTCCCGACGCGCTTCGTGCGGCGATAACCCCCAAAACTAAGATCCTCGTGCTTCCTTTCCCGAACAATCCTACGGGTGCGCTTCTCGAGCGAGAGGACCTTGGGGGGATAGCCGAGGTTCTGCGCGGTACGGATATTCTTATCCTCTCGGACGAGATATATGCAGAGCTTACCTATGGAGGCAGACACGTTTCCATAGCAAACATTCCCGATATGAAGGAGCGTACGGTTATAGTCAGCGGATTTTCAAAGGCGTACGCTATGACCGGCTGGAGACTTGGATACATTCTTGCGCCCGAGCCCCTGCTTTCGCCTATGCTCAAGCTTCACCAGTATGCAATTATGTGTGCCCCCACCGTTTCGCAGATAGCCGCAGAGGAAGCGCTGAAAAACGGAGACGAGGATATAGAGTATATGAAGGCGGAGTACGACAGGCGCCGCCGTCTTATAACCGCAGGACTTCGGAAAATAGGCATCGAGTGCTTTGAGCCTCGGGGAGCGTTCTATATTTTCCCCTACGTCGGCGGCTTCGGGCTTACCTCGGAGGAGTTCTGCCAGAGGCTTCTTTACGAGGAGAAGTGCGCGATAGTACCGGGCACGGCCTTCGGCGACTCGGGCGAGGGATACGCGCGTATTTCCTACGCTTATTCCGAGAAACATATAAAAGAGGCTCTTTCAAAGATAGAGCGATTTATTGCCCGTATCAAGAACGAAAAATAAAAAACATTCAACCGACGGAGGTGCCAGAACGTGCGCTTCCGTCGACTTTTTTCAACAATTGTTGATAAATAATTGAAAATCAGTTGCAATATAAAATCTATAATTAAAGAGTATTATCTCGTGCGTGTAAATATAATTATATATAGCACCACTTGATTTTCGACGGAAAAAGTGGTATTATGTAACTATGTTACGTAAAATACGTACAAAGGAAAGTGTATTATGAGTACAAGTATACTTGACGGAAAAAAGCTGAAGGAAATGCTCATCGGCGGTGCTGAGAACATTCACTCGAAGCTTTCCGAAATAAACGACCTTAACGTTTTTCCCGTGCCTGACGGAGATACGGGAACGAATATGACAAAGACCATAGAGGGCGGACTTGCCGAAATATCCTCGGTGGACTCCGAGAGAATATCCGAGGTAATAGATAAGTTTGCTCATGGTATGCTTCTCGGCGCTCGCGGAAACTCGGGAGTAATCCTTTCCCAGATATTCGCAGGAATAAAGAACGCTCTCGATAAGTATGAGACGGTAGGCGCACAGGAGCTTGCAGAGGCGTACAGAAGCGGTATAGAGAAGTCCTATTCCTCGGTTATGAATCCCACCGAGGGAACGATACTCACCGTTTTCAGAGAGAGCACCGAGTACGCGGCGAAGATGGTTAACAAAGGCTCCTCAATTGAGGATTTCTATAAATACCATATCGAGGAAGCCGAGCGCTCGCTTGCGAGGACGAAGGAGATTCTCCCCGTGCTTGCCGAGGCTGACGTCGTTGACTCGGGCGGAGCAGGATATCTCTCTATAGCGCTCGGTATGTACTACGCCCTCACGGGCAAGCTGAGGGTTGGTGCGTACAGCCACTCGGCAGAGTCGGGAGCTCCCACCATCGACATTAACACCTTCACAAGAGACAGCGTGCTCGAGTTTGGCTATTGCACCGAATTTCTTCTCCGTCTTATGACGGCGAAAACCGACCCCGACGCCTTCGAGGTTGACACCGTGAGAGCACTTCTTGAGGAGCTGGGCGGCGAGAGTATCGTTGCCTACAAGGAAGGCGACGTCGTTAAGGTGCACGTCCATACCTTCGACCCCGGCAGAGTTCTTTCCGAGTGCAGAAGATTCGGTGAATTTCTCACCGTGAAAATTGAAAATATGTCTCTTGGACATTCCGAGGCGAAGGAGAAGAAGCCCGAGGAAGCAGCGAGATTTAAGACCAAGATTAAGAAGAGCTTTGCGGTTCTTGCCGTTGCCACAGGCGAGGGGCTTTCCTCGCTCTTTACCGATATGGGTGCTGACGGAATAATTTCCGGCGGCCAGACCTCGAACCCCTCTACCGAGGAGTTTATCGAGGAATTCAAGAAGTACAAGACCGAGCACATTATAGTTCTTCCCAACAATAAAAACGTCTACCTTGCCGCAAATCAGGCAGCCGAGCTTTACACCGACGCAAAGGTGCATATAGTTCACACGGCGACTCTTATGCAGGGATACGGAGCACTTTCGGTTATCACTCCCGGAATTACGGATATAGACGTGCTCGTGTCGAGCGCGGAGAGTGCGGCAAAGGGAGTTCTCGGAAGCGAAATAACCCGTGCGGTGCGTAACGTTACGATAAACGGCGTCGACGTTCGCGAGGGCGACTATATTTCAATAACCGACGGCAGGATAACCTCGGTTGAAAAGAGTGCCGAGGAGGCGCTTGTTGCCTTCCTTGACGGCGCCGACACCGACGACTACGAGATACTCACCCTTTTCGTCGGCAAGGAAGTTTCCGATGACAGACGAGCAGATATTACCGAAAAAATCGAGGAGCTTTATCCCGACCTCGAGTTGACCGTATATAAAGGCGGTCAGGACGTGTACGACTATCTCGTTGCGCTCGAATAACCATATTTTTTCAATGTGAAGGGAGACCCCTATGGCAGATTATTACAAAATAGTTATAGACACCGAGGGAAGCGATGCAGGTGCCGAGATGATGATTAAGGGTGCATCTGATGCACTTTCGGCATATCCCTCTTTGGCTGTACTTCTCGTAGGAAACGAGGAGCTTATAAAGCGTGAGTGCGAAAGGCTCGGTATGCCTACCGACCGCGTTGAGATACTTGGCGCGACCGAGGTTATCACCAATTACGACAGCCCGTCCGTTGCACTCTTTCAGAAGACCGATTCCTCGCTGGTGCGTGCGCTCGAGGCGCTTTCCGAGAGGGAGGACCTCGTCGGAATGATAAACGCCGGCAGCACGGGTGCGCTCCTTGCAGGCTCTGTAAGGTATCTTTCCACCGAGGATAGGACAAGACCTGCGCTCGCAGCGGTGCTTCCTGCGGCAGGGGGCGGATTCACCTGCCTCGTTGATACCGGAGCTACGATAGACTGCACGCCTGCTATGCTCGTTCACTTTGCACGCCTCGGAAGTGATTTTATGAAGAAGTATCACGCTATTGAAAATCCGAGGGTAGGACTTCTCTCCAACGGAGCAGAGCCTACTAAGGGCAACAAGGTTGTAAAGGAGACCCACGCGCTTCTTGCCGAGGAGAAGACGCTGAACTTTGTCGGAAACGTAGAGGGCACGGGTGCTCTTATGGGCCTGTGCGACGTGCTTGTATGCGACGGCTTTGCCGGCAATCAGGTGCTGAAGGTTTCCGAGGGAATTGCTAAGAGAATTATTACCGACCTCGTAAAATATTCAAAGAAGACGGGCGACGAGGGTGTTATGAAGGCCGTCGGCTACCTTATGGGCATATACGACTTTAACTCGCTCGGCGGAGGACTTATTCTCGGAGCGAGAAAGAACGTTATAAAGGCGCACGGCGCAGCCAACGAAAAAACTATTGTAAGCGTTGCAGGAATGCTTCTGCGCTTTGCTGAGAATAAAGAACAGTACGATACAAGAGCTTTAAATATCAATTGAGGAGAACTGAAAATGAGTAAAATCAAAATTATTTGCACGTCCACCGGTTGTATAGAGTACGCTCCCGAGCGTTACAGAAATCTTGGCATTGATATTCTGAGAATTCACCTTACCTTTGATGGAAAGGAATATCTCGAGGGCCCCGAGCTTGACCCTGTTGAGTTCTACGAGAGAATGGAGACCATCGAGAATCCGAAAAACAATCTTCCTAAGACCTCCGTGCCCTCGAGAGGGGAAGTGAGCGTGCTTTTTGATAAAGCAATCGAGGAGGGCTACGACGAGGTTATCGTTATAACCATATCCTCCGGACTTGGCGGTACGTATAATCAGGTTTGCATGGTTGCAAAGGATTACGAGGATAGACTCAAAATTCACGTCGTAGATGCAAGAACCACCAGCTTTGTAGAGGGTCTTCTTGCCGTCCGTGCTCAGGAGATGGTAGAGAAGGGCTACGACTCCGAGAGAATACTTAAAGAGATTGCTTGGATGAAAGAGAGACAGCAGTTCCTCGGTATAGACGGCAAGCTCGACTATCTCATTTACAACGGAAGACTCAAGGGCGCAAAGGCGTTTATGGGTCAGATGCTTAAGATATGTCCTCTCCTTCACTTTAACGAGAATGGTGAGGCAGAGGCAATAGAGAGCGTAAGAACCCAGAAGAAGGCGCTGCTGCGCGCCATAGAAACGATAAGAGGAATCATAGGCGACAGAAGTCCCGAGGATTACATACTTTTCCGTGTTCACACCGGTAAGAGCCCCGTGGACGTTCTCCGCGAGCTTGAGGTAAAGGAGGGCTTCTCCACCAACCACGAGGACGTTATTATGTCTCCTGCCAGCGGTTGCCACAACGGCCCTTGGCTTGCAGGCTACGGCTTGCAGTTTATCCGCAGAGCGGACGAGCCCCTCGACGATTGATTTTTGTAAAAGGATTTTTTGACGATGCTGGAAATTATTAAGGTAACGACCGCTAGGGATATAAAGGAGTTTATAGAATTTCCTCTGCGTCTTTACAAGGGCTGCGAATATTTCGTTCCGCCGCTGTACGGAGATGAAAAAAAGCTTCTGCGTGCAGGAGGAAAGCCCGAGAATTCCGAGTCGGTTTTCTATCTTGCAAAAAGAGACGGTAAGACCGTCGGCAGAATACAGGGAATTCTTCAAAAGCAGTATAACGAGCTTCATAACGAAAAGCGCGTGCGCTTTACACGCTTTGATTCGATAAACGACCCCGAGGTTTCGAGAGCTCTTTTCGGGGCGGTGGAGTCTTGGGCGAAGGAGCGCGGAATGGACACCGTTTGCGGTCCTCTCGGATATAGCGACCTCGACAGAGAGGGACTTCTCATAGAGGGCTTTGACGAGCCCCAGACGTTTGAGGAGCAGTACAACTACGAGTATTACGGTGCTCTGGTTGAGGACTCGGGGTACGAAAAGGAGGTCGACTGGCTCGAGTTTGAGCTGCGTGCGCCGAAGCAGCGTAACGAGATGCTAAAGAGAGTTGCCGAGCGCGCGCTTGAGCTCAATAAGCTCCATATTGCTCCCACCGCAAATATTTCAAAAAAGGCATACATAAAAAAATACGGCGACAGCTTCTTCGACTGCCTTGAC
>JAZOMD010000167.1:0-2000 GCA_045653745.1 Eubacteriales bacterium
TTTTCGCCGTTTTTTGTTTTCGCGATATGTTTTACGGCAGAACATCTATTATCGACTGTTTTCTCTCCTTGGCTTTCTCCCCGCCACACACAAAAAAAGCACCCCTTATCGGGGTGCTTCTTGTATTTAGGGATATTCGCGTAGCGAAGATTTTACGCTCTGCCGCTGATGAGCAAGCTCCTCGACGGCTTCGCTAAAATGCGAACCCTTGCGCCTCTGGCGCAGTGTTCGGCATTGGCTTTCTCTCCGCCACACACAAAAAAAAGCACCCCTATTGGGGTGCTTCGTGTGTGGCGGAGAGAAAGGGATTCGAACCCTTGATACGGGTTAGGGTATACACGATTTCCAGTCGTGCGCCTTAGACCAACTCGGCCATCTCTCCACGCGACTTCTATATTATAACACACAACTTTAGAAAAGTCAAGTAATTTTTGAGTATTTTTTGAAGTTTTTTCAATCTTTTTCGCTTTTGTGAAAAATTGCCCTTGACAAACGCCTTTGTTTTTCATATAATAGTAATATCTTTTTAATTAGGAGATTTTAAATAATGGGAATTAAGGTGCTTAAGTTTGGCGGTACCTCGCTCGCAGATGCAGAGCATTTTCGCCAGGTTGCAGAGATCGTCAAAAGCGATCCTACGAGAAGATACGTGGTTGCTTCAGCTCCCGGTAAGAGAAACAGCACAGATACGAAGGTAACCGACCTTCTTTATAAGTGCTACGCTCTTGCGGCGGCAGAGGAAGATATTACCGAAGTATTTAATGAGATCAAAGAGCGTTACCTCGACATCGTTCGTGATCTTAAAATTGATATAGACCTCACCGAGGCGTTTGATAAAATTCGTCTTTCTATGCTTCATAACTCGGGCAGAGATTATGTTGCTTCTCGCGGCGAATATCTTAACGCTATGATACTTGCAAAGTATCTTGGTTTCGCCTTTATCGATGCTAAGAAGGTTGTTTTCTTTAACGAGGACGGCTCGTTTAACGCAGAGAAGACCAACGACGTTCTTCGTGACCGTCTTGCAAACTGTGAATATGCAGTTATCCCCGGATTCTACGGCTCTATGCCTAACGGTACTATCAAGACCTTCTCGCGCGGCGGCTCTGATATAACAGGTTCTCTTGTTGCGCGCGCTTCCTCTGCATCTCTTTACGACAACTGGACGGACGTTTCCGGCTTCCTTATGGCAGACCCGAGAATCATTGAAGACCCCAAGGGCATTGATACCATAACCTACAAAGAGCTTCGCGAGCTTTCCTATATGGGAGCGACCGTTCTTCACGAGGATTCGATTTTCCCCGTAAGATATTCGAAGATTCCGATTAACATCAGAAATACCAACAGACCCGATGACCGGGGTACGTTCATCGTTTCCGAGACCGACGTGGTAAGTGATTACGTTATTACCGGTGTTGCAGGAAAGACCGGATTTTCTTCGGTTACGGTAGAGAAGGATATGATGAACTCCGAGCTCGGTCTTGGCAGAAAGGTTCTTCAGGTTCTTGAGGAGAACGATATTTCCTTCGAGCATTTCCCCTCAGGCATAGATACTATGACCGTTATAGTGTCTACCAAGTCACTTGCAGAGAAGCGCGGTGACGTTCTTGCAGGTATCTGCAAGCACATCAATCCCGACAATATATTTGTTGAGGATAACCTCGCACTTATCGCCGTAGTTGGACGCGGTATGGTAAAGGCGAAGGGAACTGCGGCGAGAATATTTACCGCACTTGCTAACGCAGGCGTAAATATCCGTATGATAGATCAGGGCTCGAGCGAGCTTAATATCATCGTCGGTGTTGACTCTAACGACTACGTTGTCGCTCTTAAGTCGATTTACGACGAGTTCGTTAAATAAAATAAATATCCCCCCGTAGAACGGGGGGTATTTCATTTTCGGGTAAAACCCTACCCACTACTGGCGGCGCACAAGTGCGCTGCGTATTGGCCTGCCAGCCACGCATCTGTTACTTACTACCCATAAATGGGTCCCGTGG
>JAZOMD010000168.1:0-4027 GCA_045653745.1 Eubacteriales bacterium
CCTTGGCCCACAGGACGACATGGCTACGATCCGCCTTGTGCTCTCTCGAGAGTTTCGGTAAACTCGCGCCTTGCTTTACAGAATTCGACCTCTGCCATAACCTCTGCGAGTCTTCCGCACTTATCAGCCTCGACTGCCGCCATAAGCTGATTATATCTCTCGGGGGTGTTATGGAAGTTTACTATCGTCTCGTGGAGAGTATCTGCAGGGTAATTCTTCAAAAGGTACTGGAAGTTACCGAAGGACACCGCGCTCAGATAGAACTGCTCGGGGCGCTCAACCTTATCGTAGGAGAGGCTATCCTTCACAAAAAGGACGAGTCTCCAATACTCTCCGTCCTCGTCGAGGTAGTAGTTCTTACCGTCGAGGGTCTTAACGACGTTGAGAGTTTCTCTGTCGGGGTCGCCGTCCTGCTCGGTTATTATACCGCGAAGGAACTCGGTTACTGCGGTATAGTTCTCCATAAGGGCAGGAGGATTTTTGAACACGTTCTTGTTTATTCTCTGGAGTATGTACTCGTAGCTTTTATCTCCGTCCTTACAGAGAACGTATTTGGTTACGTTTATGTGTCCGTTACCGTAGGGGGTAGCAGAAACGAAATCTCCCTTCACAGAAAACTGCTTAACTACCTGTCTTATCTCTTTTTCCATTTGCATTCTCTCCTTTGGCATTCCAAGAAGCGCACTTCCTATAATGCCTGCGTTATTCATATATTTTGCGGCAGTCACAAGGGTTCTCTGACCGTCAATTCCATAGCTTATCTTTTCTACTCTCTCACGAAGCGGTGAAAGAAGCTTTTCGCCCTCTCCCGAAATTCCTCCGCCGATGCAAATGACCTCAGGCTGAAAGAGGTTTATGAGGTTTGAGACACCTATTGCAAGGTGCTTCACAAAAGAGTGCACGACCTCGCGTGCGGCTCTGTCACCACGCTCTGCGGCTCTGAATGGGATAACGGCGTTCATTCTCGACGCATCGCCCTCGCACATCTTCCAAAGAGCGCTGTCGGGATAAAGCTTCATCACCCTGCGCGCATCTCTGACGACGGCAGGAGCCGAGCAATACGCCTCAAGGCAACCGCGCTTTCCGCAGGGGCACTGCCGTCCGTCTGCGTCAATGATTATATGGCCCACCTCTGCGGCAAAGCCGTTAATGCCTTCCCAAATTTTGCCATCTATAACTATTCCGCCGCCAACACCCGTACCGAGAGTGATTGCCATAAGAGAGCTTGCATCTTCACCAACACCCCATATCGCTTCGGCATACGCAACCGCGTTTGCATCGTTGGCAACGAAGACGGGGAGCGAGGTAAGATTTCTCATAACGGCAGGGAAATCGACGTTTTCCCAGCCGAGGTTACTCGCCGAAAGCACGACGCCGTCCTTCACTATACCCGGAGTGGCGACTCCTATCCATCCAAGCTCCGAACGGGAAACGCCTGCCTTCGAGCAGACGTCTTCTATAAGTCTTACGATATCTGCCGATATAGCCTCACAGGAGCGAGGGGCATTAGTCTTGCAGCTCTGTCTTCTCACTATTTTTCTTTCCGATAGGTCTACAAGTCCGACGGCTATATTCGCGCCGCCAAGGTCTACGCCTATACAGTAGTTCATAGCGCTCTCCTTTATTTTAACTCTTTATCTATATTATAAATTCGGTTCTTGACAATTTCAAGGTAAAATAGTATAATATTTTGTAGAATAGTCCAATTTGTTCGGTTTTTTTACAAACAAGGAGAGAGGTGCGCCTAATGAATAAACAGGAAATAATTACAGTGCTCTACGAGTTACATAAGATAACTGGATTCCGAATATCTCTGCACGGGGTGGACTTTGAGGAAATTGCGGCATATCCCGAGGAGCCTCTTGCCTTTTGCAGGGCCGTGAACGAAAACGAGGGCGAGCACGCGCTCTGCCTCGAGTGTGACAGGGCGGCGTGTCTTGCGGCTATCGAAAAAGAGAAAACGCACATATACAAGTGCCGCTACGGGCTGACCGAGGCGGTGAGCCCCTTGTACAATTTCGGCACGCTGACGGGATTTCTGATGATGGGTCAGATAGCCGACACGAAAAACGATGCAAGGCACGCAGAGGCGGTACTCACTGCGCTTATCGGCAAGGAGGCGATGCGCCCACTTGTAGGCTCGATACCGATAGTATCAAGAGATATGACCACGTCTTACGTCAAGATTATGACTATCTGTGCACAATATCTGACACTCTCAAACGCTATGCCGTCCGAAAGAGTAGGTACTGCCGAGGAGGCGAAAAGGTATATTGCGGAAAATCTCGGGAAAAAGCTGGTAATCGTAGACATTTGCAGGCACGTCGGATGCTCGAAATCCACTCTGCTTACCGTTTTCAAAAAGCAATACGGGCTGACCGTCGGAGAATATATCACGGGCGAGAGGCTTGAACGCTCCGTAAGGCTGCTCCTCGAAAGCAAGCGCTCGATAAACGAGGTTGCTCTGCTCTCTGGGTATAGCGACCAATCTTATTTTTCAAAGGTTTTTTCGGAAAGATACGGAATGCCGCCGTCGGAATACCGTACCGAAAAAGGAAGGGGGGGCTGATTTATGAAAATAATTCACACGGCAGATTTACATATCGGCTCGCCTCTCTCGTCAAGGCTATCGGGAGACAAGCGCGAGGCGAGACAAAACGAGATTATATCGAACTTCCGTCGCCTTACCGAAGAAGCCTACGCTCTCGGTGCTTCGGCAATAATAATAGCAGGCGACCTCTTTGACGAAAACGACGTCGGTATAAGAGCGAAAAACGCGGTTATAGAGACCGTCAGGTGGGCATCTGACATCAGATTTTTTCTGCTCGAAGGAAACCACGATAAAGGAATTACAGAGGTAATGGAGATGCCGAAAAATCTCTTTACCTTCGGTAGAGAATGGAGTTATTATGAGCTCGGCGAGGGGGTTACTGTATGCGGAAGAAAATTCCTTGACGAGGGCGCATTCGAGACCCTGCGCTTAAGCAAAGAAAAAAAGAATATCGCCGTTCTTCACGGAGAGCTGCGCGAGCATTCTGCTCCCCTTTACACCGTCGGGCTAAAGGACGCCGCAGGGAAATTTATAGACTATCTTGCGCTCGGACACTACCACTCCTATTCGGTTACACGGATAGACGAGCGCGGTATTGCTGTTTATTCGGGCACGCCCGAGGGGCGCGGCTTTGACGAGACGGGCGAGTGCGGATTCGTCCTTATCGACACACACGGAAAAACGGTGACTCACCGATTTATCCCATTTGCAAGAAGGAAAATACACGATATAAAGCTCTCTATCGATGGAATGTCGGGACAGGCTGATATCATAAAGGCGGCAAGGAAAATTCTCGAAAATATACCGAGCTCCGATATGGTAAGGCTAGAGCTTGTCGGCGGATATACCTCGGGGATATGGAAGGACGCCGAGGCGCTTGAAAGAGAGCTTAAAGCCAGCTGCTACCACCTCGAAATAAAGGACTCCTCACGCCTAAAAACCGACTACTCAGGCTTAAAGAACGATAAGTCGCTAAAGGGTGAATTTATCCGCGCGGTCCTCGGTGACGGAGCTCTTTCCGACTCGCAAAAGGATGAAGTTATCCGTATGGGAATAGCGGCACTTTCGGGAGAGGATGGATTTTCACTATGAGGATAACCGAGTGTTATATCGAAAATTTTGGCGTATTAAGTAAACAAAGATTTACTTTTAACGACAGTTTCAGCTGTTTTATAGCCGACAACGGCACGGGAAAGACGACGCTTTCCGTATTCATAAAGGCTATGCTTTACGGTCTCGGAGACGGAAGGCGGCAGGACCTTACGGAAAATGAAAGAAAAAGATACCTGCCTTGGTCGGGCGCTGTCGCCTCGGGGTATTTATCCTTCATTCTCGGCGGCAAGGGATACAGAATAGAGCGCACCTTCGGCAAAAAGCCCTCTGAGGATAGCTTTGCTCTCTACGACCTCGATACGGGGCTTATTTCGCGTGACTATTCAGAGCGCATAGGCGAGGAGATATTCGAGATAAACGAAG
>JAZOMD010000169.1:0-11557 GCA_045653745.1 Eubacteriales bacterium
GCAAAGCGCTCCTTGCGGAGCTGCTCCTTAAAAGAATCCTCGACCTCTATACCGTTATCGAGAACGAATGCGGCAACGATGTGCGCAAGGTCCTGCCTTTTCGCCAGGCGAAATACGGACGGGATAGTATTCGGTTTTATTTTTTCCAAAACGAACGCGGAATCAATCGCCCCGTTCACCGAAGCACGCAAAATCTCCAGTAGCGCGCCTCTCACTTCCCTCTCATCCATATTTTAAGCCTTTCGGGTTTAATGTTAACAAATGGCGTCCCTAAGATATTCCTTTAGCGACCTCGAATAATTTTCCATAATGATGTCGATTTTGTTCCAATCGAAGACTTCATCCAAATCAACCGACTCTTTGGAAGAAATAATGCGACTCGTCAATCCAAAATGCTCCAACAACGTATATAACCTGTCGTTCATTCCTGCAGATCCCCCCTCCGCTTTAATCACTATGAAAGGAGTGTGCAATTTCAGACACATCATAACGCAGTGAAAAGAATCCGTTAAAACCATGCTCGCATCTCTTATGCCCGACAGCCAGCCCTGCATAGACTTCTTTTCTATATTTACAACCGCATTTCCCATACGGTTTAGCAAATTATTGACGTTTTTTCTTGTTTGTTTTTGCTTCTTTCTCAAAAAGCAAACCGCGGTGTATTTTCGACATTTTTCAGAATCGCCGCACAAGGACAGATAGTGTTCGCGAGTGAGCAAAGCCGTTGGATCTGCTGTAACGACCGCATCTTTAACACCGAAGTTTTCTAATATATTTAACCCGGTATTTTCTCTTACGCTTATTTTGTCGAATTCTAAAACATAGGGTTTAACGATTTCTTTTGCATTGTTCGGATACTCGGTGCAACCGAAGCTAACGCTCAAAGCAATTTTCTTACACTTAGGAGTACCGAAATTCAAAAAATACACAGGAGTCGGTCCACCTTCGCCATACATCACATATGAAGGATTCCAAATTTGGTCACTACCCGCAATCAACAAATCCATATCCGGAGGCGAGGAAATCAATTCTTTGTTACAGTAGTACCTTCGAGTCAGAGGCAAAATACTTCTGAACTCTTTCAAGCGCCTTTCCTTACGTAACGCCCCAAGCATTGCAAGGATAACACGCGGACGTTTCGGCCGTAACGCATTCTTCAAATTGATTTCTCTCTTCTTTGGAAGATAATCTATTATTTCAACGTCGCCTGCATTAAATATGTTTTTCAAATAGTAATACGACGAATACGTTTGAAGAACAGCCCCGTGATTTGCCGCCCAATGAAAGGTTAATATACCTATTTTCACGATCAAATCCCCCCTGTCGGTAGCCTACAATCTCGGTGTCTGCCAAAAGAATTCATACGGAACAAAATCGCTACCATTCAATCTATATAAGAAAAGACATATTGCCAAAACATATGCTGCCAGCTTTGAAATTTGTCGTTCTCTTGTCGTAAGATGTTGCATAGAATTCGGCAGCAAAATCATCTGACCGAACAAGAAATAGAAGCTGATTCTCTCGGCTTGCTGAACTGAAAAATATCGCATAACGTAACAGGTCAAACCCAAAAACGTTATGTAAAACATCATCGATTCCGCATGATCTCCGTCTTTGAGTTTTTTGTTAAACAGTAACGCAACCAATATGATGACTACGTATGTAGCAACGGCAAAAAAACCGCCGGAATCAACGCTTAACTCATATTCCTTGTCAAAGACTTCGTTTGCTATAGAAATAATTGTATTTGATCCAAGTATAGCAAGAATTGATACACCCGAAAAGCACACGAAGCTTTGAAAATTAAATTTTACAAGCGGCGCGAAGTACACTATGATGAAAATGATAGCCGTTTGATGAAAAAGCGATGCTAAAACTATTATTAGCGCAAACAAAATGAGTTTTCGCTTTTGGGCCAATTCGTAAGCAATGAGACATAAGCACATTGCAATAGCCTGTCTCATACCCTGCATGCAGAAGGTCATCACCCCCAACGTTATATATAACGTGGCAGAAAGAGCTACGTCTTCAGAATTCTTATATATAAACCAAAAGGTCAAGAACACGAACAACGCCGAAGAAATAACAACTATCCATTGCGCATTGTCAAAAACTCTCGACAGCAAGAAGGCGTACATTTGGAATCCGACTTCAACACCCTTCGGATTGTAAAAATCCTTCCATGAATTAGCATGGATTGCCTGGCTCATACCGTTCATATAATTTCGGGTATCAACGCTTCCCACGCTATAACTACGCAATGCCATAAAGAAGAAAAGGAGTATGCCGCATACAATCAAATAGTTTCGCTTCTTGCATTTCTCTGTCAAATCACCGAATGCAAGTGCAAGCATAGCAGGCATTGCTGCCACCGCTATATAAATTAACATTTATTACTCCTCCACTCCATATTTCATATTAAAATTCATTCAGATGCAATCTTTTCATAAAAAGTCAAATACTTCTTTACCTGCGTGCTTTTTTCAAAATTGGCGACTACGTAGTCGCGGCAAGCAGACGAATAGGCATCCTTACCGTTATCCAAAAGCTCCGAGACGGCAAACAGCATCGCCTCTACGTCACCGTCGGGCACTAAAATTCCACAGCCGTCTTCAACTATTTCCGACGAACCGGTGTTATCGTAAGCGACGACTGGTGTACCGCACGCCATAGCCTCAACCGTTACGAGCCCGAAGGTTTCGGCAGTCGACGCATTAACCAAAACGTCTGCCGCGCTGTAAAGCTCCGCAAGCTCTTCTCTGCTCGAGGTGAAGCCTACGCACTTAATCCCCTTCTCGGCGAGTGCGCCATCATTACATTCGCCGACAAGAAGTATCATAGCCAAGTCGGAAAGTTTTTCTGCCAGGCTAACGAAGGTTGAAAGCCCTTTTTTCTCGCTCCAAAGCTGTGAAACACCGAGAATTATTTTTTTATCCTCCGGTATGCCGTATTTTTTTCTGATTTCAGACGGATTCCCACACGGCTTATAGACGTCTGTGTCTATCCAGTTATAGATATAATCTATAGCCGAGGCGGATTTAAGAACGGAGGCCCCAGCTACCTCTGCTGTCCACTTAGAAACTCCGTTGACTGCAAGCTTATCAAAGCTTTCGTAAAGTGCGCGCCGTTCAGCAAGTGTTTTCTTTACTTTTTTCCTGAGGCGCTTGCCTACCGCAGGGCAGTCCGAACACTCCTTCTGCCAGCCGAGGCAGGTGTGATTCAAATAGTGACAGCACTGACCGCTAAAAAACCAACAGTCGTGTAAGGTGATAAGCGTCGGAATATCCCTCTCTGCCAAAAAATGGAGCAAAGAAGGCAGATTTATGTAGTTACTGTGAAGGTTGTGTAAATGAACAACATCGGGGTTTATTGCTTCTATTTTTTCACACGCGCGCCTCGTCGCGCGTTTCGAGTAGCCCCCCTGCCCACCGAAGATCCTATAAAGCAGTGCGTGAAGCTTGTGATCGAACGTGGAGCCTATTCTGATAAGATTGATCTTTGGTTCTTCCTTTTGATGTGCAGTTGCCCACATAACGTAGCTTTCATGTCCGTCCTCAATCAGCATTTCGGAAATATCACGAACTATTTTCCCCGTACTGCCTATACCGTAGGTAGCGTTAATTTGTATGATCTTCATAGGCCGTCCCCCCTTCCGGTAAAGCATAAAATATAGCTTCCCTACTCAAAATCCTTTTTCTACTATTTCAGAAACCTTACTTTTGACGAAGCGTCTATTTTCTTCAAAAACAGCTTCAGACCACTCTGCGATTTCTTTTTCCGCGGATCTGATTTTTTCAACTTCCTTCTTTAAGTTGATCTTTTCCGTATTTTCACCGACTTCATTGCGGAAGGTGCGCGAAAGTATAACGCTGTTTGAGCCGAGACGATAGTGCTCTGCAAGTATAGCCTCTGCCGGAAGAATTCCTTCTCCTATCTTTGCCATACCGCCAAAGCCGAAATTTATTCCGGCCTTCTTCATTTTAGTAGTCGCATATTCTACGATTCCACCGCTGAGAAGCTCAAACATAAAGGTTAAGTTCATGCTTATATGAAGGTCGTTAAGTCCGATATAAAGCTCGTCTATGCCCTTCACCTCCAAAATATCGTCAAGTCGCGCAAGTGCTGCGGCAGTTTCTATCATCGGTATGACCTTTGCTCTACCGCCAACGTATTTTACGAGAAGCTCCACCTCTTCACGGTCAAAAACCATAGGAAGCATTATTATATCCGCACCGTATGAAATAGCCTTATCTATCTCGTACTTCGAGGTAGAGTGAAGAGAGTTTACTCTGACAAGAAGTTCTGTTTTGTTGAGAACCTTTCTTATCTTAGGGATATCCTCTATATCGTTGTGGAGAATCAGCGTATTTCTACCGGACTGTCTCTCCGCCTTATTTATGTACTCAAGATCGAAGAACAATCTGTCAATCCCTGCTTCCTCAGCTTCTACCGCCGCCTCGGGTGTTGATGCAACGAGCATTAACTTTACATTCATATCACAGCTCATCCTTTTTAGTTTTTACTTACCGTATTTTTCTAACCGGGGATCCAACGTAAATTCCACGTTCGGAAATGCTATTAACTACCACAGCACCCGCGCCGATGGTAACGTTATCGGTAATTTTAATGTTATTGACGAGTACCGCACCGAGTCCAACCATAACTCCGTCGCCAACAGTTACGGTACCGGCGAGATGAGAGCCGACCGATATATGTACGAAATTGCCTATGCGGCAATCGTGGTCGACAGAGGAGCAGGTGTTGACAATACAGCCACGGCCGATGGCAGCTCCGGGATTTACGACAGCACCTGCCATAACCACGGTTCCTGCGCCGACCGAGACGTCGGGCGCAACGGTTGCTGCCGGGTGGATAAGAGACACCACGCGAAGCCCGTTTTCTTCAAGGAAAAGCTGGATTCTGCGGCGCGACTCGGTGTTGCCTATTGCAACGACAAACTCCGCGCCCCTGTAAGTGGTCGCGTCAAGAGACTTTCCGACGACCTTATGCCGCCCACAGGACTTCGACTCGGGGGAGTCATCGAGAAACAGGATATCCTCATATCCATTCTTCTCCGCTATATCCGCAATTACCTTGCCGTGACCGCCTGCACCGATAATAAGTAATTTATTCATTCGCAGCCATCTCCACTTCACTTCCCATAAATTCTTCCATAGTTGCCGCGCCTCCGGAATTCACTCCGTCACGCCGCAAGACTACGCCAACTGTCTTCAAGATAATTTTCAAGTCACCGATAAAGGTGATGTTATCGACGTAATGCACGTCGTAATCGAATTTTTCTTCCCAGCTTATTGCATTTCTTCCGTTAACCTGTGCATAACCCGTGAAGCCCGGCTTTACCTCGTGACGTCTCGCCTGCTGCTCGTTATACCTCGGCAGATATTGCACGAGAAGCGGACGAGGTCCGACAAACGACATCTTGAAGCAGAGAATATTGATAAGCGAAGGCAGCTCGTCGAGCGAGGTACTGCGCAGAAATCTGCCAAAACCCGTCAGGCGGTCGCCGTCCGGCAGGAGCTCTCCGTTTTCATCTCTGGCATCCGTCATGGTACGGAACTTATAGAGCTTGAATATCTTGCCGTTCTTGCCCGGGCGCTCCTGCTTAAAAATCACCGGTGCCCCGAGCTTCACTCTCACGAGTATCGCAACTACAAGCATTACAGGGCTGAAAACGGCGAGCGCAATCAAAGCAAAAAAGAAATCCATAGGGCACTTTACGTATTTTTCATAAAAGCCTTTTTTATGTATCATCGGAAAAACCGTCCTTAGGCGAAATTAGTGATTAAAGCAGCTTTTTACTATTTCGATAATCTTATCCTGCACCTCGGCAGTCATTTTGTTGTCGCTGGGAAGGCAGAAGCCGCGAGCGAAAATATCCGCGCCGACATCCACGCCGCCGCTTACTCGGGTGACAAAATCGTTTGCAGAGTACATCGGCTGCAAATGCATAGGCTTCCAGATAGGTCTGCCCTCGGCGTTATAACGAGCGAGCGTTTCAAGGATCTCGGTAGGACAGCTCTTGCCGCTCTCTGAGACATAGGTAGCGGTGGTTTCGGTTCTCACCTGCTTACACATAGCATCTTCGTCTATGATAGCACAAGAAAGCCAATAGTTAGGCTCAGTGCCGTCGCATATCGGGTTCATAGAGAGAGGAAGGTCCTTCAAGCCCTCGCGATATCTCTCGTAAACCGCGCGCTTCTCGGCAATATGCTCCTCAAGATGCGGATACTGACCGCGCACGACGCCTGCGATAACGTTGCTCATACGGTAGTTATAGCCTACGTCCTCGTGCTGATACCACGGTGCGCACTCTCTTGCCTGAGTAGACCACTTTCTTACCTTTGTCGCAGTCTCAAGGTCGTTGGTAAGGAAGCATCCACCCGACGATCCGGTGATAATCTTGTTACCGTTATAGCTGATGGCGGAATAGTCTCCGAACGAGCCGCACTGTCTGCCTCCGACGGTAGCACCCATAGCCTCTGCTGCGTCCTCTACGAGCAGGGCGCCGTGGCGCCGGCATATCTCTTTTATAACATCAATTCTTCCGGGGAATCCGTAGAGCTCTGCATAGACGACGTGCTTTACCTCGGGATAAAGCGAAAACGCTCGCTCGAGAGCCACAGGGTCCATATTCCAGGAGCTTGTCTCCGTATCAATAAAAACGGGAATACCCCCCTCGTAAACCACGGGGTTAAGCGTGGCGGCAAAGGTCATATCCGAGCAAAACACCCTCTTACCGGCAAGAGCTCCGCAGCCTGCCTTAGGCTTTCCGTAAAGGGTTTCCCCTGCGTGCTTGACAGCAAGGTGAAGTGCCGCGGTACAACAGGAAAGCGAAACGGCATATTTCATCTCCGCCTTCTCTGCAGCTATGCGTTCCACCTCGTTTATATTCTCACCGAGCGTACTCATCCAGTTGGTATCATACGCCTGCTTTATATATTCAATTTCCTCGCCATGCATTGTCGGCGTAGCAAGCCATACCTTCTTTTTGAACGCTTCCATTTAGATTACCCCGTTTCATAGTTCTTTGCCGTCGAGCATTGTAAAAATCGCGACCCGTTGCAGGAAAAATATATTATAAAATCCTCGTCCGCGCGCGTTTTACAAAATTTAACTAATTTATATTATACAATATATTTATTAATCTGTCAAGAAGCAACGCGCTTTTTATTACATTTTTACAAAAAGCGCTGCAATACGGCAAAATCCGCGCAAAAGCAAACTTTAGTTGTCTTTTTTCTCGGCAAGAAACAAGTGCTCAAAAAACAAAAAAGAGCGTCAAAGTGATGATTTTTGACACTCTTTGTAAACAATTATTCTCAAAATCGCCTACCAAATTATTATAAGCGTAACGATAGATATTATAAGAAACACTGTGCCGGTGACTATTATGGCAACGGTGCTTCTGTTGAAAGTGAAGCTAACCTTCTTCTTAGACAAGAGTCCTGCGCGTGAAAGAGCTAGGAGCACGGGCTTATAAAGGAGCATAGCGAACGCCGCATTCATAAGCGACTTTGCCGCGTTAAACGGAAGAAGCACGCGAGGGAGATATCCGATAACCGTCTCGACGGCAGTCGCCTCCGGCATACCGAGGAAGTCGTGAAGATATATAGGGGTGACGAAGTAGTTAAGACAAAGCATAACTCCGGTCGTTGCCACGACGGCGGTGAAGAAGCCGACGAGCGCCCCATTTACGCTTCTCCTGAATTTATATATGAGAGCGGCGGTCGTAGCGAACACCGCAGAAGATGCAAAATTCATAATAAGACCGTACCAGCCCGTAGTGCTGAAGGTCAAAAATTCTACAAGTGCGGCAATAAAAGCAATCGCCACACCGGATATAGGACCGTAGATAAACGCCGCTATTGATATGACGGCATCCTTGGCATCTAGCGAGAGAAAGCCGGCTACGGGGGGGATTACATTGAATACGAGCGCTATTATAAACGCCAGAGCCGAAAAGACGGATATACCCACCGCCCTTTCGAGATAGGGTTTCTTTTTTGATTTCATATTATTTCCTTTCTCATCCGGACTTTACCGTCGGTCGGAGAATTGCACTCCGTCGGGGACGCTATGCGCCTTCGCAGACTATACTGCCGGTATGGATTTACACCAATTCGCAAGTTTTTTATGCGTTTTTCGAGCACGGGTCGCACTTTTTAAAAAAGCGGCCTGGATTAAGCTTTATTATAAGCCTTAGATTTGATATATATAAAGAGCCCTAAAGCGAAAGGCTACATTATATAATATGCCCGACACCCGCTACGGAGTGTCGGGCAATTATTATCACACGACTTAATTATTGATAATTAAGCAAGGATCTCAGCAACAACGCCCGAACCAACGGTACGGCCACCCTCACGGATAGCGAAACGAAGACCCTTCTCGCAAGCGATAGGAGTGATGAGCTCAACGTTCATGTTAACGTTATCGCCGGGACGGCACATCTCAACGTCAGCAGGAAGGTTGATGATACCGGTAACGTCGGTAGTTCTGAAGTAGAACTGAGGTCTGTAGCCGGAGAAGAAGGGCTTGGAACGGCCGCCTTCCTTCTCGGTAAGAACGTAAACCTGACCAATGAACTTGGTGTGGGGCTGTACGGAACCGGGCTTGCAAAGAACCTGACCTCTCTCGATCTCGTTCTTCTGAACGCCACGGAGAAGAAGACCTACGTTGTCGCCTGCCTCTGCGAAGTCCATAAGCTTGTGGAACATCTCGATACCGGTAACAACGGTGGAAGAAGACTCTTCCTTGAGACCAACGATCTCAACGGTGTCAGCCATCTTGATGGTACCTCTCTCAACTCTACCGGTAGCAACAGTACCACGGCCGGAGATGGAGAATACGTCCTCAACGGGCATAAGGAAGGGAAGGTCAGCCTTTCTGTCGGGAGTGGGGATGTAGGAGTCAACTGCATCCATAAGCTCCTTGATGCAAGCATACTCGGGAGCGTCGATACCGTTAGTAGAGGTAAGAGCCTCACGAGCGGAACCACGAACTACGGGAATGTCGTCGCCGGGGAACTCGTACTCGTTAAGGAGGTCTCTGATCTCCATCTCAACGAGGTCAAGAAGCTCTGCGTCGTCAACGATGTCGCACTTGTTCATGAATACAACGAGTGCAGGAACGCCAACCTGACGAGCAAGAAGAACGTGCTCTCTGGTCTGTGCAAGAGGGCCGTCGGTACCTGCAACAACGAGGATTGCGCCGTCCATCTGAGCAGCACCGGTGATCATGTTCTTAACGTAGTCAGCGTGGCCGGGGCAGTCAACGTGAGCGTAGTGACGGTTCTCGGTTTCGTACTCAACGTGTCTGGAGTTGATTGTTATACCACGAGCTCTCTCCTCGGGGCAGTTGTCGATCTGGCTGTAATCAAGGAACTCAGAACCGTTGATAAGGGAAAGAGTCTTGGTTATAGCAGCAGTAAGGGTGGTCTTACCGTGGTCAACGTGACCGATGGTACCAATGTTAACGTGGGGTTTGCTTCTTTCGAATTTAGCCTTTGCCATTTTAATTATCCTCCTGGATTTTTATTTTTTTAATTTATTTTTCGGGATTTCGTTATGAAAAGCAAACTATTGTTTGCAAAATCATACCTGAGACAGGCGAATTACTTCGCTCTTGCCTTTACAATCTCGTCCTGAATGGACTTCGGAACATCCTGGAATCCGTCGGGCTCCATTACGTATACTGCACGGCCCTGAGATCTCGAACGAAGCGCGGTTGCATAACCGAACATCTGTGCGAGCGGAACGTGAGCGTAAATTCTGGAAACGCCGGGAGCGATCTGCTCCATAGAATCCATCTGTCCACGGCGAGAGTTGATATCACCGATGATATCACCCATGTAGTCGTCGGGAGTGGTTACGGAAACCTTCATGATAGGCTCGGTGAGAACGGGATCTGCACGTCTCATAGCCTCCTTAAATGCCATAGAACCGGCAATCTTGAACGCCATTTCCGAGGAGTCGACCTCGTGGTACGAACCGTCGTAAAGAGTAACCTTAACGTCAACTACGTTGTAGCCTGCAAGCACACCTGCCTGCATTGCACCCTGGATACCGTTATCAACAGCGGGAATGTATTCCTTGGGAATAGCACCGCCGGTTACGGAGTTGATAAACTCGTAGCCCTTACCGGTTTCGTTAGGCTCAACGGTAATCTTAACGTGACCGTACTGACCCTTACCACCGGACTGACGTGCATACTTGGTATCCTGGTCGACCTTCTTGCGAATGGTCTCCTTGTATGCAACCTGGGGAGCACCGATGTTAGCCTCAACCTTGAACTCACGGAGAAGACGGTCAACGATAATCTCAAGGTGAAGCTCACCCATTCCCGCGATTATGGTTTGTCCGGTCTCGTCATCGGTGTAGGTTCTGAAGGTGGGGTCCTCTTCTGCGAGCTTGGAAAGAGCGATACCCATCTTTTCCTGACCAGCCTTGGTCTTGGGCTCGATAGCCTGACGGATAACGGGCTCGGGGAATACCAGCGACTCAAGGATGATAGGATGCTTCTCATCACAGAAGGTATCACCCGTGGTGGTATTCTTTACACCAACGACAGCGGCGATGTCACCTGCGTAGCAAACGTCGATATCTGCTCTGTCGTTAGCGTGCATCTGAAGGATACGGCCGAATCTCTCGTCGCTATCCTTAGTGGAGTTGTAAACCGCAGTTCCCTTCTGAACGGAGCCGGAGTAAACACTGAAGAAGCAGAGCTTTCCAACGAAGGGGTCGGTCATGATCTTGAATGCAAGAGCGGAGAAGGGCTCGTCGTCGCTTGCGTGACGGCAATCCTCTGCGCCGGTGTCGGGGTTGATACCCTTGATTGCTTCAATGTCAGTGGGAGCGGGCATATACTCGATGATATTATCGAGAAGCTTCTGCACGCCCTTGTTCTTGTAAGAGGTACCGCAGCAGATAGGAATTATCTTATTGTCAAGAGTAGCCTTACGAAGAGCAGCCTTAAGCTCCTCGGTGGTGATCTCCTCTTCCATAAGGTATCTCTCCATGAGATCCTCGTCGGTCTCACAGATAGACTCTACCATGTTAGCACGGTACTCTTCGGCAAGATCCTTCATATCCTCGGGAATCTCCTCGACTCTCATGTCCTTACCAAGGTCGTCGTAATATACGTCAGCCTTCATCTCCATAAGGTCGATAATACCGCGGAAGGATGATTCCTTGCCGATAGGAAGCTGCACGGGAACACCGTTCGCGCGAAGTCTATCCTTAATCATTTTAACTACGCGGAAGAAATCCGCACCCATAATGTCCATCTTGTTGATGTAGCACATTCTGGGAACCTTATACTCGTTAGCCTGGTTCCAAACCGTCTCGGTCTGGGGCTCAACGCCACCCTTTGCGCAAAGAACGGTAACCGAACCGTCAAGAACACGAAGAGATCTCTGAACCTCTACGGTGAAGTCAACGTGGCCGGGGGTATCAATGATGTTGATACGGTACTTGTTATCCTTTGCAAGCTCGGGGTTGTTCTGGAACTCGGTGGGAACCCAGTAGCAGGTGGTTGC
>JAZOMD010000170.1:0-4517 GCA_045653745.1 Eubacteriales bacterium
TTAACTCGCGCAAAATGTTTGTACAGTTAAAACGCGCTTAAAATTTCGTAATACTTCGTTGTTACTCGCGAGCAGCTCGAGATAGGATAACTATCCCTTCGCTTTGCCTGCTCCGTTACGCCTCGTCTTACAAAATTTTAACTCGCGCAAAATGTTTATACAGATAAAATGCGCACAACGTGACTACCGAAAATTAAAGAAAGGCTGTATTTTATGAAAATAATGGTAGTTGGTGGAGGCGGTAGAGAACACGCCATCATCAAGAAGATAAAAGAAAACAAGAGTGTCACTGAGATTTTCGCTCTCCCCGGAAACGGCGGTATGGCGGGTGACGCTACTATCGTGCCGATAGGCGCAAAGGAGATTGACAAGATAGTTGAGTTCGCGAAGGCAAACGCGATAGACTTCGCCGTCGTTGCTCCCGACGATCCTCTCGTGCTCGGCTGTGTTGACGCGCTCGAGGCGGTTGGAATCCCTGCCTTCGGCCCGAAGGCTAACGCCGCTATCATCGAGGGAAGTAAGGTTTTCTCGAAAAACCTTATGAAAAAGTATTCCATTCCCACCGCGACCTACGAGGTGTTCGATAACGCAGACGAGGCTCTTGAGTACGTAAAGACCTGCCCCATTCCCACCGTCGTTAAGGCTGACGGACTTGCACTTGGCAAGGGCGTTATCATCGCTATGGAGAGGGACGAGGCAATAGACGCGGTTAAGTCTATTATGACCGACAGAAAGTTCGGTGACAGCGGAAACAAGATCGTCGTCGAGGAGTACCTCGAGGGACCCGAGGTTTCGGTGCTTGCCTTCACCGACGGAAAGACGCTTGTTCCTATGGTTTCCTCTATGGACCATAAGAGAGCGCTCGACGGTGACAAGGGACTTAACACCGGCGGTATGGGTACCGTTGCTCCTAACCCCTATTATACTGACGAGGTTGCAGAGCTCTGTATGAAGACCATCTTCCTTCCCACCGTTGAGGCTATGAACAAAGAGGGAAGAACCTTTAAGGGCTGTCTCTACTTCGGACTTATGCTCACCAAGGCAGGCCCCAAGGTTATCGAGTATAACTGCCGCTTCGGTGACCCCGAAACGCAGGTTGTCCTTCCGCTTCTTAAATCCGACCTTCTCGAGATAATGATGGCTACCGCCTCGGGAAATCTCGATAAATGTAACGTAGAGTTTGCAAAAGAGTCGGCTTGCTGTGTTATTATGGCTTCGGCAGGCTACCCTGAAAAGTACGAAAGCGGATATGAAATTAAAATAGACCCCGAGGTTTACGACTCGGTTTACGTTGCGGGCGCGAAGATTTCGGACGGCGTGCTCGTGAATGCAGGTGGCAGAGTCCTCGGCGTGACCGCCACCGCTCCCGACCTCAGCTCGGCTATTACCGAGGCTTACCGCAAGGTAGAGAAGGTCACCTTCGCCAACGCATACTTCCGCCGCGACATCGGCGCGAAGGCAAAGCTTGCACTTGAAAGGAAATAAGACGTATGGTATATCGCATATATGTAGAAAAGAAAGAGGGTCTTGACAACGAGGCAAGAGCGCTCCTCTCGGAGATTCGCACCTTCCTCGGAATAGACTCCGTAACGCGCGTGCGAGTTATAAACCGCTACGACGCAGAAAATATTACCGAGGAGCTCTTTAACTACGCAATAGGCACCGTATTCTCCGAGCCTCAGCTCGATGACGTTTTCCGTCAGGTTGAGAACGACGGAGCGGTGGTTTTTGCTACCGAGTATCTCCCCGGTCAGTTCGACCAGCGCGCAGATTCTGCCGCGCAGTGCATACAGCTCATCTCCCACGGAGAGAAGCCTACCGTTGCCAGCGCAAGAGTTTATATGCTCTACGGCAAAATCTCTGCTGAGGATATCGAGAGAATAAAGAAGCACGTTATCAACCCCGTTGAGGCAAGAGAGGCGTCTCTTTCCGTAAAGGAGACTCTCGCGGTTGAGTATTCTATCCCCACGAGCGTAAAGACTCTCGACGGCTTTATCGACCTTGACGAGGCAGGCCTCGCGGCATTCGTCTCGGATATGGGTCTTGCTATGGACCTTGACGACATAAAGTTCTGCCAGAGCTACTTCAAGGCAGAGGGCAGATGCCCGACTATCACCGAGATAAAGATGATAGATACCTATTGGTCCGACCACTGCCGTCACACCACCTTCCTCACCACCGTTGACAAGGTGCATTTCGAGGACGAGCTGCTTGAGCGTGCATTTGCGGACTACCTCTCCTCTAGAAAGTTCCTTGAGAGAACCAAGCCTATAAACCTTATGGACATCGGCACGATAGCTGCAAAGTGCTTAAAGAAGCTCGGCAAGCTCGACGGCCTTGACGAGTCCGAGGAGATTAACGCTTGTACTGTAAAGATTACCGTAGACGTTGACGGAGTTCCCGAGCCCTGGCTTCTCCTTTTCAAGAACGAAACTCATAACCACCCCACCGAGATAGAGCCCTTCGGCGGTGCGGCGACCTGTATCGGCGGTGCTATCCGTGACCCGCTTTCCGGACGCTCCTACGTTTACGGTGCTATGCGCCTTACCGGTGCTGCCGACCCCACGAAAGCTCTTTCCGAGACCCTCGAGGGTAAGCTTCCGCAGAGAAAGATCGTTACCACCGCTGCCGCTGGCTACTCCTCTTACGGTAACCAGATAGGTCTTGCTACCGGTATCGTTGACGAAATCTATCACGACGGCTACGCTGCAAAGCACATGGAAGTCGGCGCGGTTATCGCTGCTGCTCCTGCGGCAAACGTAAGACGTGAGGTTCCTGCACCCGGCGACCTCGTAATCCTTCTCGGCGGCAGAACCGGACGCGACGGCTGCGGCGGTGCAACCGGCTCCTCGAAGTCTCACAACCTCAAGTCGCTCGAGAGCTGCGGCGCAGAGGTGCAGAAGGGTAACGCTCCCGAGGAAAGAAAGCTTCAGCGCCTTTTCAGAAACCCCACCGTTTCTTCTATGATAAAGCGTTGTAACGACTTCGGCGCAGGCGGCGTTTCGGTTGCTATCGGCGAGCTTGCAGACGGTCTTGACATCGACCTTAACGCAGTACCCAAGAAGTATGACGGACTTGACGGCACCGAGCTTGCAATAAGCGAGTCTCAGGAGAGAATGGCTGTCGTTATCGAGTCTAAGAATAGAAAGAAGTTCCTCGACCTCGCCGCTACCGAGAACCTTGAGGCAACCGTTGTTGCAAAGGTTAAGGCAGACCCCCGTCTCACTATGAAGTGGAACGGCAAGGTTATCTGCGACATCAGCCGCGAGTTCCTTAACTCCAACGGAGCAGAGAAGCATATCGAAATTTCCGCTCCCAAGATTCTCGATTATAAGAAGCCTATACCCGTAACCTTTAACGACGGTATGAAGGGAATCGCCGCAGGACTTAACACCTGCTCCAAGCGCGGTCTTTCCGAGAGATTTGACAGCACCATCGGTGCAGGCACCGTGCTTATGCCCTTCGGCGGTAAGTACCAGAGAACCCCCATTCAGGCAATGGTACAGAAGGTTTCCGTTGAGAAAAAGCACACCGACCTCGCTTCCTATATGTCCTGGGGCTACAACCCCGACCTCTCCTCGAAGAGCCCCTATCACGCCGCATATCTTGCGGTAGTTGAGTCTGCTGCCAAGCTTATCGCCGCGGGCGCTTCCTTCTCCGAGGTTTACCTCACCTTCCAGGAGTATTTCGAGAAGCCCGGCCGTGACCCCAAGAGATGGGGCAAGCCCCTCGCAGCACTTCTCGGCGCTTATAAGGCGCAGATGGCGCTCGGTATTGCCGCAATCGGCGGTAAGGACTCTATGAGCGGCTCGTTCGAGAAGCTCGACGTTCCCCCGACTCTCATTTCCTTCGCAGTTACCACCGATAAGGCAGAGTACGCAGTCTCCCCCGAGTTCAAGGCGGCAGGCAATAAGCTCGTCCTTATCTCTCCCGATTACGACGAGAACGGACTCCCCGTAACCGAGAGCCTTCTTGCTACCTTTGATAAGGTAACCGAGCTTCTTCGTGAGGGTAAGGCAGTTTCTGCATACACTCCCACCATCGGCGGTATCGCAGAGGCGGTAATCAAGATGTCGCTCGGTAACGGCTTTGGCTTTGCCTTTGAGCCCACCCTCTCTCTTGATACCATATTCGAGTATAAGTACGGCTCCTTCCTTCTTGAGGTTGCGGAAGATGCAAGAGTTGGCGAGTATATCGGACGCGTAACCGACAAGCCTGCCTTCACCTACGGTATCACCTCGCTTCCTATGGAAGAGGTTGTATCTCTCTATGAGGACAAGCTCGAGTCTATATACCCCTGCAACATCGAGTCTCCCAAGGCGGAGGTCGAGAACGCTTCCTACGAGGCGAAGGCTTGGGCAGCTCCTGCCGTTAAGTGTGCGAAGCCTCACGTGCTTATCCCCGTATTCCCCGGCACCAACTGTGAGTACGACTCGGCAAAGGCTGTTCGCGACGCAGGTGCAGAGCCCGAAATCTTCGTTATCAATAACCTCAGCGCAGAGGGCATCAAGAGAAGT
>JAZOMD010000171.1:0-12871 GCA_045653745.1 Eubacteriales bacterium
TTGATGCTCACCGCCGTAGCCCTCGCTATGCGTACGGTGGGTATGCTTTTCGGCGCCTACGTCTCCCGTAGCGTGGGGGCAGAGGGAATGGGTCTTTATACGATAGTTATGGCGGTTTATTCCTTTGCCGTAACGCTTGCAAGCTCGGGCATCAGCCTGACGGTAACCCGACTTGTCGCCTCGGCGCTCGGAGAGGGGAAGCCCTCTGAGATTTCGAGAATTATGCGCGCGGCGACTCTTTACGCGCTCCTTTTCGGCGGAGCTTCGTCCTTACTGTTATTTTTCTCTGCTCGCGCGGTCGGTGCGTTCGTGCTTTTCGATACGCGCACCGTGCTTTCTCTGAAGATTCTCTCGCTATCGCTTCTTCCCGTCGCGCTCGGCGCGGTTATATCGGGCTATTTCGTCGGAGTGAAGAGGGTGGGGAATAACGCTATCGTGCAGGTGCTCGGGCAACTGCTTAAAATTTCTGTCACCGTCCTTTTTGTCACGAGAGCTATCCCATACGGAACGGCTGCCTCGGTTGCGGCTCTTTGCCTCGGTATCACCCTTTCGGAAATTCTTTCCTTTTTAATTATATACGCGCAATACCTTCTCGATAAAGTGAAGCAGCGGTATGCCCGTGGGGCAGGCAGTGCCGTCGGCGCAGTTGCGAAAACCGCGCTCCCCCTCGGCTTCTCGGCTTACGTGCGTGCGCTCCTACTCAACGTCGAGCATATCCTTATCCCGAAAAAGCTCCTTGAGCGCGGTGAGAGCACCACCGAGGCATACGCGCACTACGGCTCGCTTCACGGTATGGCGCTTCCGCTTATCCTCTACCCGATGACGCCTCTGTCCTCTTTTGCAGGGCTTCTCGTCCCCGAGTTTGCCGAGGACCTTTCGGGCGGCAGAACCGAGAGAATGCGGCGCATAGCCGGCAGGGCGCTCACCTCGACCCTCAAATACGCCGTCCTCTTTTCCGTCCTTCTCTCCCTCTTTGCAGAGGAGCTCGGCTATGCCGTTTACGGCTCCTACGACGCAGGCTGCTATATATCTATGCTCGCGCCGATAGTTCCCATAATGTACCTCGACCACGTTGCCGACGCTATGCTAAAGGGTATCGGAGAGCAGGTCTATTCGATGTGGGTGAATATCAGCGACTCGCTTCTCTCCGTAGCCCTCGTTTGGATACTGATACCTCGCCTCGGCATAGCCGGATACGCCCTCGTTATAGTTATAATGGAAGGGTATAACTTCGTCCTCTCCGCCCTTCGCCTCTATAAAAAAGTGCGCTTCCGTATAGACCCACTCGGCGCTATCGTCTTTCCCTTTGTCGCGGCGCTCGCCTCGGCTCTTATAACGCGAGCTCTGTTCCGCTTCGGCAGCGGCGAGAGTGTCGGCTGGACTCTTGCGAAGCTCCTTTTCACCCTCGCGGTGTTCGTCTTTTTTGAAACGGTTCTAGAAGCTATAAAACATAAAAAAGCGGTGCAAACCTGAGTTTGCGCCGCTTTTTGTAAACAAAAGTTATTATTTGAAGAAGCTTTCCTGCTCGTCCTTCTCGTCCTCGTCTTCCTTCTCGTCCTCGTCGTCGGACTCTCTCTGGTCGGTGACGTGAACGCTCTCAACGCGCCTTCCGTCCATTTCCATAACCTCAACGGCAAGACCGTATTCCTCGAATGTGTCGCCCACCTCGGGAATCTTTCCGAGTGCGTCCATAGCCCAACCGCTTATCGTAACTGCCTCGGGCTCCTCGTCAATGTCGAGCATAGAGAGAAGCTTCTCTGTGTTAGCCTTACCCGAAACGAGGTATTCGCCCTCGCCGAGCTCCTTTATCTCCTCGATTATCTCGTCGTGCTCATCCCAGATTTCACCGACTATCTCCTCGAGTATATCCTCAAGAGTAACAAGACCCGCAGTAGAGCCGAACTCGTCTGTGACGATAGCCATATGGAGCTGCTTTTCCTGAAGCTCCTTCATAAGGTCGTTTACCTGCTGGCTTACCGCAACGTAGATTGCAGGCTTCAGAATATCCGATATAGGTGCGTCCGTGCCGTAGGCGGTAGCATAGAAATCCTTGTAGTAAAGAATACCGATAACGTTGTCGACGTCGCCCTCGTAAACGGGAAGACGGGAGTATCCCGACTCGGAGAACACCTTTGCGATTTCGTCCTTGTCTGCGTCGAGGGGGATAGCGGTAATGTCGATTCTCGGAGTAAAGATGTCTCCGACCTCGAGCTCACCGAACTCGATAGCGCTCTTGATAAGGTCGCTTTCTTCCTTGTCGATGTCGCCCTCTTCCTCTGCCTCCTCGATAATCGAGATGAGCTCTTCCTCGGTCATGCCCTTGTCGTCCTTGTTCTTAAAGAGCCTTGCAAGAAGCTTCTGCCACTTTCCGAAAAGGAAGGTGAAGGGGGAGAGAATAACGAAAATCGCACTTATAAGAGGTGTCGAAAAGAGCACAAAGGATTCGGGGCGGTTTTTCGCAATAGTCTTCGGAGAAATCTCGCCGAAGATGAGCACCACCACGGTAAGAACGGCGGTGGAAACCGTAGCCGCAATCTCCTGGTTTAAAATCAACTTCGCAAAAACGAGCGTGCCCATAGCCGAGGCAAGTATGTTTACGATGTTGTTACCTATAAGTATTGTAGAAATGAGGGAATCATAGTTTTCCGCAAGGCGCAGAGCGCGCGCCGCCCTTCTGTTGCCCTTTTCCGCCATCGTCTTTACTCTGATGCGGTTGAAGGTTGAGAAAGCCGTCTCGGTAGCCGAGAAGTAGGCCGACAAAATCAAGCATACTACTATGATTATAATGTGGGTTGTCATGGTGTTTTTTCTTTTTAACTCTGCCTTTCAAGGTAATTATTTTCTATCTTATTCTCATATGCCTCGGAGCGTGCCTTTTTTGAAAAAAGCAAAAAAAGGCATAGCCATACCTCGCGGTGCGGCTAAGCCTGTATATTCATAAGAAATACGGTGTGACAAGTGTCCCCGTCTGTGCCGTCGTCCATGATTCCTCCGAGAATTTTCGCCCACCGAAGCAAGCATTACTTGCAAAGTATTATACCACACCCGAAAGGGAAAGTCAAGAGAAAAGCGAATATTTCCGTTTTTTTCTTCATTTTTATTGACATCCTGCTTCTGCGGTGGTAAAATACAAGTTAGAAAATTTCTCTTGGAAAGAGGGTGTGCGCGTGAGTGAAAAAGAGATAAAATCCTGCTCCTTCACAGGACACAGAAAAATCAAAAACGAGCACCGCGAGAGGATTCCCGACCTCGTCAGACGCGCGATAGATTACGCCTACGGACTCGGCGCACGCAGCTTTTTCGTGGGCGGTGCTCTCGGATTTGACACTCTTGCGGCAAAAGAGGTAATCCGCTTCCGTATGTCGCACCCCGAGGTGCGCCTCGTTCTTCTTCTCCCTTGCAGAAATCAGGACGAAAAATGGTCGGAAATGGAGAGAGCGGTCTATGAATTCACCCTTTCCTCCGCCGACGAGGTGGTGTATATTTCCGATGAATATACCCCCGACTGTATGCGCCGCCGTAACGCTATGCTCGTCAGTGAGGGCGACCTGCTTATAGCCTACGTCGGGCAGGCGCGCAGCGGCGCGGCACAGACCGCGAGAATGGCAGAGAGGGCAGGGAAGAAGGTCTATAACCTTTACCCCACGCTCGAAAATAACCCTTAGGGACTGCTTCATTCAGGTAGAACCGAAAAAGAGCGAGGTTTCCATAAAAAAACGGAAGCTTCGCTTCAAAAATATATGGGCTTAATTTTTTCAAGGTTGAAATTCGTTGAATTTCTTCTTTTTTTATGCTCTTTTTCTATCGTCGTTTCGTCGCTCACCGTATCTATATACGGCTATCGCTCCTCAGCCAACGATTTCTCCTCAGAATTAAGCAGTCCCAAAAGGCGCTTCGTACTAAGAATTCAATAACGATTTTTGTGTGATAAAACCTCGATAATACTGAATTCTTAGTAACTCAGCACCTTTTTTACCGCTTTTTCACGCTAAAGTATTGACAAACGCGCGCAAATGTTGTATAATGTTAATCGCTTCACTAAACTAAAGCGAAAAAATAAACAATAAGCAGAAAACTAAAATGAAAAAAATTATCGCGGCAATGCTTTTGCTTGCAACTCTCGTGACCGGAGCGTTTGCGCTCTCCTCTTGCGGTAAGGACGACGTACTTACCTGTGGCGTTACTATCTTTGAGGATATGAACGAAAAGGATGAAAACGGCAACTGGACCGGATTTGAGACCGAGTTTGCTATTGAGGTAGGTAAGCTTATAGGTATGGAAGTTGAATTCCAGGTTATTGACTGGTCTCAGAAGTATAACGAGCTTAACTCCGGTGCTATCGATTGCGTATGGAACGGATTTACCGCTAACTCTGCTGATAACGGTGTTGCCAGAAAGGAACTCGTTGATTTTTCCTACGGTTATATGCTTAATCAGCAGTGTATCGTAGTAAAGACCGAGAATGTTGACGCATATCAGACGGCTGCAGATCTTGCAGGCAAGAAGGCTTGCACCGAGGGCGGCAGCGCAGGAGAGGCTTATGCTAAGAGCGTCACCGATGCGGGTAAAGTATTTTCTGCTACTTCGCAGATAAACGCATTCCCTGAGGTTAAGTCCGGTGCTGTTGACTTTATCGTAGTTGACATCGTTCTTGCAGAGAATATTTGCGGCAAGGGCGACTATAAGGACCTTACGATAGTAGAGGCTATCGAGCTTGAGTCGGAAATCTACGCAGTCGGCTTCAAGAAGGGTAGCGATCTTACTGCAAAGGTTAACGCGGCTATCAAGACTCTTTCCGAGAACGGAAAGCTTATGGAAATTGCAGAAAAGTACGGATTTGAGAACCGTATCAAGATTACCGAAACTATAGACTGATTTGCTTTCTAAAGGAAAATAATATGGGTTTTATTGATGTCACGCTCAGCTTGATTCGCGGACTGGAACAGACCTGCCTTATTTTTGCGCTAACTCTTTTGTTAGCGCTTCCTTTAGGTTTGGTTATTTCTTTCGGTTCTATGTCAAAGTTCAAACCGCTTTCCTATGTTGTAAAAGTGTTCGTTTGGATAATCCGCGGAGTGCCGCTGATGCTGCAGGTTATTATAGTTTTCTACGTTCCGGGATTCGTTTTCGGTGCGCCTCTTTTCTCACGTTTCGGTTCTGTCGTGGCGGCGTTTGTAATAAATTATGCGTGCTACTTTGCGGAAATATACAGAGGCGGCATAGAGTCTATCTCTAAGGGTCAGTACGAAGCGGGACAGGTTCTTGGAATGAGTAAATCGCAGGTGTTTTTCAAGGTGGTTTTCCTTCAGGTTTCCAAGAGAATTCTAGCCCCTATGTCAAACGAAGTTATAACCCTCGTTAAGGATACCGCTCTTGCCAGGGTAATTATGATTGTTGAAATTATTCAGGCTGCGCAGAATTTTGCGGCGTACGGTCTTATGTGGCCTCTTTTCTACACTGCGGTTTTCTATCTTATTTTTGTGGGACTTCTCACCATTCTCTTCGGCAAGCTTGAAAAAAGGCTTGATTACTTTAAATCGTGAGGTAAATTATGCCCATACTTGAAGTTAAAAATCTTAAAAAATCCTTCGGACAGACCGAGGTTCTTCGCGGCATAGATTTCACGCTCGAGCGCGGAGAGGTGCTCTCTATAATCGGCTCGTCGGGTGGTGGAAAAACCACGCTTCTTCGCTCTCTTAACCTTCTCGAGATACCCGACGGCGGAGAGATAACGGTTGACGGCGAGTCGGTCTTCTCGATAGGCTCTGACGGAAAGGTGTGCGTTGCGAGCGAAAGAGGCAAGTACACAGGCCTCGTCTTCCAGCAGTTCAATCTTTTTCCTCAGTACAGCGTAATGGGAAATCTCACTCTTGCTCCGCGCCTTGCGGCAAAGAAGCGCGCCGATTATAAGAAAAACAAAAAAGCGATATTTGCAGAAATCGACGCTCAGGCAGAGAACATTCTCGCCCAGACGGGTCTTTCCGAGAAGAAGAACAACTACCCCTGCGAGCTTTCGGGCGGTCAGCAGCAGAGAGTTGCTATCGCGCGTGCGCTTATGATGTCTCCGACCATTCTTTGCTTTGACGAGCCCACCTCTGCGCTCGACCCCGAGCTTACGGGCGAGGTTCTTAAGGTTATAAGAGAGCTGAAAAGTGCAGACCGTACTATGATAATAGTAACTCACGAGCTCGCCTTTGCCGAGAGCGTATCGGACAAGGTTATGTTTATAGCAGACGGCGTTATCGAGGAATTCGGCACGCCGAGCGAGGTTTTCCATAACCCGAAAAGCGATAAAATGAAGAGCTTTCTCGGCGCTATGCAATCAAAGTAAAACGCTCGGATAAATTTTGCTCTTGATTTTTTTCGTACACTGTGGTATACTTATCACATGTTTTTAAAAAATTCTGCTTGAATGAGGTGAATTCTATGTCGGTAAATTGGCCTACTCTTGACGAGCTTGTCGGCGGAAAGCTGACCTTCGGGGGCGCGGGCGAGATTATCTCGGACATTTTCAAAGGTATATTCGGACACGAGAACTTCGTACACGTATGGACGTTCATTACGGACGCGCTTTCGGGTGCGGGTGCTCTCGTTACGCTTACGCTGCTTATGCTTGCGCTCGTGGAGACCTTCTTCGGAAGAAAGCTTATGAAGATTGAGCGCTTCCTCTTTTTCTTCGCCGTAGGCTTTGCGTCGGGTGTGAGCCTTCTTGCTCCCATTATTGCATCTGCGGGTGTCGGCATTACGCCGTGGATAGTCGGCGTCGTCGTCGGTGCGCTCGGTGCGGTGCTCTCGAAGATACTCTATCTCGCTCTTTACATCCTCATTTCGGGCTATGCTACCTATATGATTTTTATGGGCGGTCAGCTTCTTCCCGAAACGGTCACCGCCTTCTCGACGGGAAATATGATATTCGGTCTCGTTGCCGCAGCGATAGCGGTAGTCTTTGCGCTCCTTCTCCGTAAGTGGATTGAAATGCTCGGAACGGCAGCTCTCGGCGCCTACCTCGCAGCCCTCTCGGTAGAAGCGCTTGCAGGCGGACTCAATGAGACGATTTTCGTCGTAATCTTCACAACGCTTGCCCTGCTCGGATTTATCGTGCAGGCGAAGATAAGAAGACGCAGACGCAGATAAGGGGCTGCTTTATTTAGGCAGAACCGAACGAAAATGGCAGGGGCTAAAAAAGAGCCTCTGCCATAAATAATATCTCGGAGAAAATCAAGGTCAAAACCTTCGGTTTTCTCTATTTTTATTAAATTTTCGTTCTACCGCCGTTCGCTGAACTCTCGATGTAGGTTACTACACCTTCGGTCGCGAACGGCGCTTTCTGCTCTAAATCAAGCTATCCCCGGGGCGGCGGAGAACGGGTGAAAATCCTCGCTCTCCGCCCATTTTTCTCACCGCTTGGCGAGCGCTTGCTCGCCTTGCGGATTTTTTTGTCGTTTTAGTCCTATATATATTGACTTTTTAAATAAAATGTAGTACAATATATGGTGCAATATTATAAAATATGGAGTTAGCTATGGAAAATTCAAGAAAAACAGAGCTTAAGCGAATTGCCAACAACATTCGCATCAGCATCATCGAGGGTGTCTATAACGCAAAGTGCGGACATCCCGGCGGTTCCTTGTCTATTGCAGACATTATGACCTACCTCTATTTTGAGGAAATGAACGTTGACCCCAAAAATCCGAAGGACGAGAAGCGCGACAGATTCGTTCTGTCCAAGGGACACACCGCTCCCGCGCTCTACGCAGTTCTTGCAGAGAAGGGCTACTTCCCCAAGGAGGAGATAAAGACTCTCCGTAAGACCACCTCGCACCTTCAGGGTCACCCCGATATGAAGGGCACTCCCGGCGTTGATATGACCACCGGCTCGCTCGGTCTCGGCTTCTCTGCCGCTTGCGGTATGGCTCTTTCGGCAAAGCACTATAACGACGACTATCGCGTATATACCGTACTCGGTGACGGTGAGAGCGAGGAGGGTCAGGTTTGGGAGGCAGCTATGTTTGCCGCTCACTACAAGCTCGACAACCTCGTTGCCATTCTCGACTGGAACGGCCTTCAGATAGACGGTCCTATCACCGAGGTTATGAACCCCACTCCCCACGACGAGAAGTTCCGCGCGTTCGGCTGGCACGTTATCTCCATCTGTGCACACGACTTTGACCAGATTGAGGCTGCTCTCAAGGAAGCAAGAACCGTTAAGGGTAAGCCCACCGTCATTATCGCAAAGTCCGTAAAGGGCAAGGGCGTTTCTTATATGGAGAACGCTTGCGAGTGGCACGGTCAGGCTCCTAAGGAAGACCTTTACAAGGTCGCTATCGAGGACCTTAACAAAATTGCCGAGAGCATTAACTGAGGGAGGATATAACAATGGCAGATAAGAAAGCAACCAGAGAAAGCTACGGCGCAGCTCTTGCCGAGCTTGGAGAAAAGTATGATTTCGTCGTTCTTGACGCCGACCTTGCAGCGGCTACCAAGACGGGTATGTTCAAGAAGAAGTTCCCCGAGAGATTCTTCGACTGCGGTATCGCAGAGGGCAATATGGTCAGCGTTGCGGCAGGTATTGCGGCAACCGGTAAGAAGGTTTTCGCTACCTCTTTTGCAATGTTCGCAGCAGGCAGAGCCTACGAGCAGATCAGAAACTCCATCGGCTACCCCCACCTTAACGTAAACATCGTCGGTACTCACGCGAGCATCACCGTCGGTGAGGACGGCGCGACCCACCAGTGCAACGAGGACCTCGCGCTTATGCGTACCATTCCCGGTATGACCGTTATCAACCCTGCCGATGCAACCGAGGCTTACGCGGCAGTTGAGGCAGCTATAAAGAATAACGACGGCCCCTGCTATCTCCGTTTCGGCAGATTCGCAGTTCCGGACCTCTCCTCCGAGCTCCCCGGCTACAAGTTCGAGCTCGGCAAGGGTATCACCTACCGCGAGGGTAAGGACGTTACCATCGTTGCAACCGGTTATATGGTACACCTCGCAGTTGCCGCTGCTGACATTCTTAAGGCAGAGGGCATCGACGCCGGCGTAATCAATATACATACCATCAAGCCCATCGACAAGGAGCTCATCGTCAAGGCGGCAAAGGCTACCGGCGCTATCGTAACCGCAGAGGAGCACACCATCATCGGCGGTCTTGGCGCAGCCGTATGCGAGACTCTTGCAGAGACCTGTCCCGTTCCCGTTCTCCGCGTAGGCGTTGAGGATAAGTACGGTAAGAGCGGTCAGGTTCCCGAGCTTCTCGAGCTCTACGGTCTCACCGCAGAGAACATCGCTGCAAAGGCACGCCTTGCAGTGTCGCTTAAAAAGTAAGAGGGGTATTGTGTATGAAGCGTATTTTGCTTAAGCTTTCGGGAGAGGCTCTTTCAAACGGAACGGGCGAGCTCTACGATAACTCCTTCGTTGACGAGGTTGCAGCTGTGCTGAGGACCTGCCGTGACGAGGGCTATCAGCTGGCGCTGGTTGTCGGAGCAGGTAACATCTGGCGCGGAAGACAGGGCGGAGAAATGGACCGCACCGCCGCAGACCGTATGGGAATGCTTGCGACGGTTATAAACGCCATCTGCTTGAAGGACGCGCTCGTGCGCGCAGGCGTCAGCGCCTCCGTTATGACCGCTGTTCCGATGTCTCCCTTCGCCGATAACTATACCTCCGACGAGGCGATTCGCCGTCTTGAGAGAGGCGAGGTTGTAATCTTCGGCGCAGGTCTTGGCATACCCTTTCTCTCGACCGATACGGCAGGTGCTGTGAGAGCCTCGGAGATAGGTGCAGACGCTATGCTTATGGCAAAAAACGTTGACTATATATATACGGACGACCCGAGAAAGAACCCCGAGGCAAAGAAGCTTGAGCGCGTCAGCGCCTCGGACGTTCTCAAAATGAATCTCAAGGCAATAGATTCCACCGCGACCGCATTCTGTATGTCGAACGGTATGCCTATCAGAGTCTTCGGACTTAAAGAGCCCGCGGATATTCTCCGCGCGGTAAGAGGCGAGACCGTCGGTACGGTAGTCACCCCCGACTGAGGCGGTGCGCAAAATTAAGAAAACAGAAAGGAATGTTATATGAAGCTTGACACCAAGGACTACGAAGCTAAAATGAAAAAGACCATTTCGGCTTACACCGAAAACCTTTCCACCATCAGAGCAGGCAGAGCTAACCCCGACGTTCTCAAGAAGATTACCGTTGATTACTACGGCTCTCCCACACCCGTTGCCTCTATCGCGGAGATTAAGGTTACCGACGCGCGTACTATCGTTATCACCGCGTGGGATAAGACCGCTATAAAGGGCATCGAGAAGGCAATCCTTACCTCCGACCTCGGCATCAACCCTCAGAGTGACGGAACGGCTATCCGCCTTTCCTTCCCCCCCACCACCGAGGAGCGCAGAAAGGAGCTTTCGAAGCAGATTTCGAAGCTCGGCGAGGACGCAAAGGTTGCTATCAGAAATATCCGCCGCGACGCAAACGACAAGGTAAAGGCAGAGAAGAAGAACTCTACTATGACCGAGGACGAGGCGAAGGCATCGGATAAGGCTATCCAGGACCTTACCGATAAGTATATCAAAGAGGTTGACGCCGTAACTCTGGCAAAGACCAAGGAAATAATGGAAATATAAAGCGCATACGCGCATGGCTTGGAGGACCTCGCTTTGGGTATTTTTAGAAAAAGGGAAAAGAAAGCGATAATAACCGACGAGAGGCTTGACTCCGTTGCTATCATTATGGACGGCAACGGCAGATGGGCGAAGCGCCGCGGATTGCCGAGAAGTGCAGGACATATCGCAGGTGCGAAGATAGTCGAGAACGTTCTTACCGTATTCAGGGAAATGGGCGTTCACTACGTTACTCTTTACGCCTTTTCGACCGAGAACTGGAAGCGCCCGAAGCAGGAGGTCGACACTCTTATGAATCTGCTCTATAAGTACCTCGACGAGGTGGTTATAGAGAAAATAAAAAAGGACGGGGACTTTTCGATGAGGTTCCTCGGAGATAAGTCCGTCCTTTCCGAAAAGCTCCGTGATAAATGTATAGAGGTTGAAGAAATGGCTAAGGACAGGGCGTTCGTATGCAGCGTTGCCCTTAACTACGGTGGACGCGACGAGATAATTCACGCTGCGAACGCCGCCTTTGCCGACGGAAACGAGAGCCTCACCCCCGAGATTTTTTCGAAATACACATATACCGCGGGCACTCCCGACCCCGACCTCGTTATAAGGACGGGCGGAGACTTCAGAATCTCAAATTTTCTGCTTTGGCAGAGCGCATATTCCGAATTCGTTATTCTCGACACCCTCTGGCCTGACTTCGGCAAAAAGGAGATTGAGGGCTGTATCAGAGAGTTTTATTCAAGGAACCGCCGCTTCGGCGGTCTTAACCCCGAGGATATTAAGAGCGAGGACGCTTCGAGTAAATGAAAACAAGAACGATAACCGCGGCGTACATTACGCTTGTAACGGTGCCGCTAATAATCTTTTCAAAATATATAATATACGCAATAGCACTTGCTGCGCTTTCCTTTATGGCGGCGTTTGAGATACTTAGGGTTCTGAAGCTTGAGCGTATCTGGCACATTTCCGTGCCGGCGTACATTCTTGCCTCTCTTTTGCCCTTTGCCTGCTATTTCGTCACGGACGATATGACATATCTTTATCTTTTGACGATAGCCGGACTTCTTTTCGCCTACCTTATCTACCTTATGGGCGTTGCGGTTTTCTCGAAGGGAAGGATATCCGTCTCGACAATCGGCGTCATTTTTCTTCTCGTAACCTACGTCGTAATGTCTTTCTCGTCGCTTTCGATGATAAGATATATGGATAAGGAAACCGGACTTTATAGGCTCGTGCTCGTATTTATTGCCGCCTGGATAACCGATACTATGGCGTATCTTGTCGGCTCGCTTATCGGCAAACATAAGCTTATCCCTGAGATAAGCCCCAAGAAGACCGTTGAGGGCTCTGTCGGAGGCGTGGTAGGCGCGCTTCTCGGATTTCTCCTTTTCGGCCTGATACTCGACCTTTCGGTAGATGGTCTTTACGTAAATTATATCGCGCTTGCGATATTCGCTTTAATACTTTCGGTAGTGTCTCAGATAGGCGACCTTATCGCCTCGCTTATCAAGCGTGAGCACGGAGTGAAGGATTACAGCAATCTTCTCCCCGGACACGGAGGAATAATGGATAGATTTGACTCTATCCTTGCGGTGTCCACAATACTGCTTATATTAACTCTTATAGTACCACCCTTCGTACTGATATAATAGACGACACCGCCGAGGCTTGTTTTTGCAGAAGGCGGTGTTGTTTGGACTTTGGCTTTTTTCGCTCTGCTCAGCACACAGTCGGAAAAAGAACGGTATTTATTCGCAGTCGCCCACGGCGGCAGAATGGAATTTATAATGGATAGGAAAACTATTGCTATTCTCGGAGCTACGGGCTCCGTAGGCAGACAGGCGTACGAGGTAGCGCTCGCACGCGGATATAAGGTTGATTTTTTATGTGCAGGCAGTGACGCACGGACTCTTGCAGAGATGGCGAGAGTGCTCTCGCCGAGCGTGGTCGCTATGGCTGACGAGAGGGCTGCCGCGCATCTTTCGCTTCTGCTTTCCGATACGGGCATTAAGGTGCTTTCGGGCAGAGAGGGAATACTCGAGGGAATAAGAGAGTCGAAGGCGGAGACCGTCGTTAACTCAATTCTCGGAGAGGCAGGACTTATGCCGACGCTTGCCACCATAGAGTCGGGAAAGCGGCTTGCACTTGCAAACAAGGAATCGCTCGTTATAGCAGGCGATATAGTAATGAAAAGGGCACGCGCTGTGGGAGTGGAAATTCTTCCCGTTGACAGCGAGCATTCCGCGATA
>JAZOMD010000172.1:0-8035 GCA_045653745.1 Eubacteriales bacterium
GTAAGAGAGCATAAGAACGACCTTCTTTGCGCCTCTTGCGATACCTTTAAGACAAACGGAAAAACGGTTACGGCTGAGAATGGGGAAGATTACTCCCACGGTGCCGTCGGGGAACTTTGCCTTTATATCCTTTGCAATGTCTTCGGTCGTAGCGTAGTTGCCCTGTGCTCTTGCAACTATCGCCTCGCTCATAGCTACCACGTCACGGTCGCGAACTGTAAATCCGTCGTCCTCTGCTGCAAGAAGCACCGAGGTGGTTACTATCTCTGCAAGATCGTCTCCGCTGCGGATAATGGGGGCGCGAACGCCTCTTGAAACTGTGCCGACCATACGGCTCATAAATAACAACTCCTTTTTTTCCTGTTTTAGTACGGAAGGGCAAAATAATCGCCGCCGAGCGTATTTTTCGGGGTGAATAACGGCTTCCGTCCAAGGTAAAATAAAATCACGCATTATATTATACCAAAAACTTTAGCGTTTGTAAAGTAATTTCGCGAAAAAAAAGAAATTTGTGCAAAATATTTTAACACCGACCGAAAAAAAGTCGGCCTTTAGTAAAAAAAACGGGAATTTTGCCTCGGGGATTGTCACAGATACAAAAAGGCTGCAAAATATTATCGAAGCCCGAGAAGCTGGCGGCTGTCGACTGGTCACGGGCGCCGAGGAGTTTTTGAGGAATGCGAAGCTCGATTTGTCGGTCGGCTATATTCACGACCACATTGCCGAGAAGCTCTCCGTCGAGGAACTCTCCGCGATGGAATACCTCGGTGCCTCGCGCTACCGCGAGGTGTTCGGGGAGATAATGGGCATTTCTCCGAGCGAGTATATCACGAGGCTGCGCGTAGAGAGAGCGAAGGACCTCTTGTCTCTCGGTGGGCTTTCCATAAGCGAGGTTGCCGAGACGGTCGGCTATAAGGTTAGGCTTTACTTCCAAAGAGTTTTCAAAAAATGCACGGGAAAGACCCCCCCGGTGAATATTCAAAAATGTAAAACAAAAGGCGTTTTATGCAAACAAAGCTTTGCAAAAAACGCCTTTTATATATCGGAAATATGCTTTTTAATAGCCTCGAACGATGCGTCACTGAGGTGGTGCTCTATCTTGCAGGCGTCACTCGCGGCTGTCAGCTCGTCAACTCCGAGAGAGACGAGAAAGTTCGTTATAAGCTTGTGGCGCTCGTAGATTTTCCTTGCGACCTCTTCGCCGGAGGCAGTGAGTGAGAGGTGGCCGTCCTTATCCACGGTGAGGTATCCGCCGCTCTTCAAGAGTCCTACCGCGCGGCTTACGCTGGGCTTGGAAAATCCCATACGCTCGCATACGTCAATCGAGCGTACCGACGGCATTTGCCGTGAAAGAACGAATATGGTTTCGAGGTACATTTCACCCGATTCCTGTAACTGCATAACCGACCTCCTTTCGAGTTTCCTTTTCTATCATTATATCATAAACCGAGCGCAAATGCAAGCCCATTTTAACGGCTTGTTAAATTTTCCAAAAGAAAAAGTTAGCCCCTGCTAACCGTTTGTGCATTTCGCTGAAAATGGAAAAATGGGTGCAAAAAAGGTTGACAATCCCCCTTAATGCGTGTATAATATTAACGGTTAGCCGAGGCTAACTCACATTCCGCGGAGGTAAGCGATGAATACTTTAAAGAACATTAAGGTAGGGCAGTCTGCCAAGATAGTGAAGCTTCACGGCGAGGGCGCCGTAAAGAGGCGTATTATGGATATGGGTATAACCAAGGGTACGGTTGTTAAGGTTCGCAAGGTCGCGCCCCTCGGAGACCCGATTGAGCTTACGGTGCGCGGATACGAGCTTACCCTCAGAAAATCCGATGCGGAAATGATAGAGGTGGAATAAGCTATGTCAAAGGTTTCGGGAAAAATCAAAATAGCGCTCGTCGGAAATCCGAACTGCGGAAAAACGACGCTCTTTAATTCTCTTACGGGCTCTAATCAGTTCGTCGGAAACTGGCCGGGAGTTACGGTTGAGAAAAAAGAGGGAAAAATAAAGGGGACGGACGGGGTAATACTTACCGACCTTCCGGGAATTTATTCTCTCTCTCCCTATACACCCGAGGAGGTCGTTGCGAGAAATTATCTTGTAGACGAGCGCCCCGACGTGATACTCAACATAGTTGACGGCACCAATCTCGAGCGTAATCTCTACCTCACCACCCAGCTTCTCGAGCTCGGTATTCCCGTGGTGGTTGCGATAAATATGATAGATGTCGTCAGAAAATACGGCGACGTTATAGATACGGCGGCGCTCTCGCGCGCCATAGGCGCTACGGTAACCGAGATTTCCGCGCTTAAGGGCACGGGTATAACCGAGGCGGCAGAGGCGGCTATCGCCGCCGCAGGGACGAAGCCCACGCCCTGCAAGCACGCATTCTCCGGCGTGGTTGAGCACGCGCTTGCCCATATAGAAGAAGCGGCACTGCACGAAATGTCGGGTGCTATGCAGAGATGGTACTCTGTAAAGATATTCGAGCGTGACAGAGAGGCGATAGAGCGCCTTTCGATTTCCGAGGCACTGCTTACTCACATAGAGGAGGATATAGTGCGTGCAGAGGAGGAGCTCGACGACGATGCAGAGAGCATAATCACAAACGAAAGATATAACTACATAACGGGTATGCTTTCAGGAATTTATAAGCGTAAGTCGGCAGGCAGACTCAGCGTATCCGATAAGATAGATAGGGTTGTCACAAACAGATGGGCAGCGCTCCCGATATTTGCGCTCGTGATGTTCCTCGTCTACTTCATTTCCATAACCACCGTCGGCGCGTGGCTTGGCGAATTTATGGGAGAGGGCGTGTTCGGAGAGGGATTTAATTTCTTCGGCAGCTTCGTTCCCGGCGTCGGCGTTCTGGCAGAGAGCTGGCTTAGCTCCGTCGGTTGTGCCGAGTGGCTCGTCGCCCTTATAGTTGACGGTATTATCGCAGGTGTCGGAGCCGTGCTCGGCTTCGTTCCTCAGATGCTCGTTCTGTTCCTTCTTCTTGCCTTTCTCGAGGCGTGCGGATATATGTCGCGCATAGCCTTCGTTATGGGCCGCCTTTTCAGAAAGTTCGGCCTGTCGGGCAAGTCCTTTATTCCTATGCTCGTCGGCACGGGCTGCGGCGTTCCCGGTATTATGGCGACGCGTACCATCGAGAGCGAGCGCGACAGAAGAATGACTATAATCACCACCACCTTTATCCCCTGCGGTGCAAAGATGCCGATAATCGCTTTTATAGCGGCAGCCCTCTTCGGAAACAGCGCTATCATAGCGATAAGCGCGTATCTTATAGGTATGGCGGCGATAGTGGTTTCGGGCTTGATTTTGAAAAAAACCAAAATCTTTGCAGGTGACCCTTCTCCCTTCGTTATGGAGCTTCCTGCCTACCATATGCCAACTTTAGTTAACCTTTTGCGCTCAATGTGGGAGCGCGGCTGGTCTTTTATCAAGAAGGCAGGCACGGTAATTCTTCTCTCGTCCATAATCATCTGGGCGGGCTCTACGATTGGAATTGTCGGCGGCGGACTTGCCTGGAGCACGGATATGCCTATCGAGGTCAGCCTGCTCGGTTGCCTTGGCAGAGGCTTCGCTTGGATTTTCGTTCCGCTTGGCTTCGGTAACATAAAGGCGGCGGTTGCAACCCTTATGGGCCTTATCGCAAAGGAGGAGGTCGTCGCGGTGTTCGGAGTTCTCGAGTTCGAGGGCTTCACAAGGCTTTCGGGATTTTCCTTCCTTCTTTTCAATCTTCTTTGCGCGCCCTGCGTTGCGGCTATGGCGGCTATAAGACGAGAGATGAACAGCCCTCGCTGGACGCTCTTTGCATTAGGCTATCAGACGGCTCTTGCATACGCCGTTTCGCTCTCGGTTTATCAGCTCGGTATGCTCTTTACGGGTCACCTCGGCTGGCATATCCTCGGCGCTGCGGTATCGCTTGCTCTGATAGGCTTTGCGGTCTATATGCTCGCGCGTCCCGTTAGTGAAGGAGAGCTCTCCGAAGTAAAGTATCGGGAGAAATAAAATGAGTGTAATTATCGGATTTATAGCAGAAAATCTTGCGACTATTATCGTTGCACTCGTTCTTGCTTCTGTCGTAACGCTGATTGTATGGTCAAGGTTCAGAGCAAAAAAGCAGGGCAAGGGCGGCTGCTCGTGCGGCTCCTGTAAAGGCTGCGCATATTCCTCTGCGTGCGGCTCTGGTTGTGCGCCACAGAAAAAGAATACTCCCTCGGAGCAAAGCCGTGCTTCGGAAGAATAATAGCCTACCCGTGGGCGGAAAATCAATTCCGCCCACTTATTTTTTTAAAGAATTATACCGTAGCACTTGAAAAAAGATTTCACTTATGGTATAATAAATCGGTTGTGCACCTGCGTTCGCATCATAAATAGCGCTAAGAATTGTGCGCGCTATTGCTTTTTTACCCCTAAAACGGTAAAATAGAGTATATGTTTTTGAGGTTTAGTATGGGAAATATTCTTGATGTAATTTTTAACCCCATTCTCGTCGTTTCGCTCTGCTCGTGGCTTGTCGCGCAGACGATAAAGTTCTTCGTGAATGGATTGGTTCATAAGAAATTTTCGTTAGGACGCTTCATCGGTGACGGTGGAATGCCCAGCGCGCACTCGGCGACCGTGAGCGCCCTTGCGTGTATGACGGGAATTGTCGATGGCTTTGCCAGCACGGCGTTTGCGATAGCCTTCGTGCTTGCCGTTATAGTTATGCACGACGCGAGCGGCGTCAGACGGGAGACGGGTAAGCAGGCGGCGGTTATAAAGAGTGCCGTCAGCGTTATAAACGATTACTTTGCAGAGCGTGATGCGGAAATCAAGACGGAAAAGCTCAAGGAGCTCGTCGGTCATACCAGACTTCAGGTTTTTTGCGGCGCTCTCGTAGGACTTCTTACTTCCATCGTATACTACTTCATCTTCGTAATTTAAAAAATAATATATAAAAAAAGGAAAAAGCACTATGAAAATTCTCGTAATCAACGCAGGAAGCTCCTCGCTCAAGTTCCAGCTCTTTGATATGGACAACGAGGAAGTAATCGCAAAGGGTATCTGTGAGGAGATAGGCGGCAAGTCCGGCTTCAAGTTCAAGGTTCCCGGCAGAGAGGACTACAAGGTATCCGTATCCCTTCCTACTCACGCAGAGGCTCTTAAGATAGTTCTCGACACTCTCGTGGACGAAAAGCTCGGCGTAATTTCGTCCGTAGACGAGATAGATGCGGTAGGCCACCGCGTGCTCCACGGCGGAGATAAGCTCTCGGGCTCGGTGCTCGTTACCGAGGAGGCAAAGGCTATTATCGAGGAGTGCTGCGACCTCGGCCCGCTCCACAACCCTGCAAACCTCAAGGGTATTATCGAGTGTGAAAAGATAATGAACGTACCCCAGATTGCAGTGTTTGACACCAGCTTCCACCAGACTATGCCCGACTTCGCTTATATGTATGCGCTCCCCTATGAGTACTACGAGAAGTACAAGATTCGCCGCTACGGCTTCCACGGTACCTCTCACCGCTACGTAAGCGAGAGAGCTATCGCAATGCTCGGCAGAGGTGCAGAGGGCAGGAAGATCGGTACCTGCCACCTTGGAAACGGCGCGTCCTTCGCGGCTGTAAAGGACGGTAAGTGCTTCGATACCTCGATGGGCGTTACTCCTCTTGAGGGTATTATGATGGGTACCCGTTGCGGTAACATTGACGCGGCTATCATTCCTTACCTTATGCGCAAGGGTGAGATTTCCACCGCAGACGAGATAGATAAGATGATGAACAAGAAGTCGGGTATGCTCGGCGTATCCGAGAAGACCAGCGACAACCAGGAGATTTGCAGAATGGCTGCCGAGGGCGACCGGAGAGCACAGCTCGTTATCAATATGTACTCCCACCAGATAGCAAAGAACGTCGGCTCGTACGTTGCCGCAATGGGCGGTGCAGACGCGATAGTATTCACCGGCGGTATCGGTGAGAACAGCGCGAATTACAGAGCCTCTCTCTGCGAGAAGCTCGGCTTCCTCGGCGTTAAGCTCGACGAGGAGAAGAACAAGATTCGCGGCGAGGAAATCGAGATTACAACCCCCGATTCGACAACTAAGGTTTACGTAATCCCCACTAACGAGGAGCTTGTTATCGCAAGAGACACCCTCGAGATAGTAAAGAATTTGAACAAGTAAAAGGAAAACAAAACACCGCCGCACGAGTTCTGCGGCGGCGTTTTTGACAAGGTTATGTACGACGGGCTTACAGAAGTAGATATAAGAAAAATGGAAGAGGAGATAGCCTATCGCAAGAACACTCTTGCACCCGAGCTCGGCGCAGAGCTTAGGCGCACGCGCGAGTTTGGCGACCTCTCCGAGAACGCCGAATACAAGGAGGCGAAAAGGCTCAAGAGAAAGAACGAGAGCCGTATCAGATACCTCGAAAATATGATAAGAACCGCAAAGGTTATAGAAATCAAGAAGGCGGACGACGAGGTAGGACTTTTCGATAAGGTGCTTATCTTCAACGAGAAGATGGGCAAGGAGAAGGAAATCGAAATAGTAACCACCCTGCGCCAGAACGCGCTGCTTGGTTTTGTCAGCAAGGAGTCGCCTCTCGGGCAGGCTGTGATGGGTAAGCGCGTCGGCGACCGCGTGCTCGTGAACGTCAGCGACACGATGAGCTACTACGTCGAGATACGCCGCGTTACCAAGGGCGAGGACGACGAGAACCTGCCGATAAGCGGCTTTTAAGGAGAGGGAAGAATGTTTGTAGTTAAAATAATCTTACTTGCCTTTGCCGCCCTTGCGCTCCTTGACCGCATATTCGGCTCTCGCCTCGGTATAGGAACGGATTTTGAGAAGGGAATCAATATGGCAGGCACGCTGATACTCGCTATGGGCGGTATGCTCGTGCTCGTCCCGGTTATCGAGGGGCTTCTTTCGGGCATCGCCTCGCTCTCGAGCGTCTATTTCGATTTCTCCATAATACCTGCATTTCTTCTTGCCAACGATATGGGTGGCTCGCATCTTGCATTCAGCCTTGCCGCCTCACAGAAGGCAGGACTTCTTACGGGAATGGTGCTTGCGGCTACGATGGGCGGTACGGTCTCCTTCACGATACCCTACGTCTTCGGCGCAACCGATAAAAAATATCACCCCGACATAGTCCTCGGACTTATCGCAGGAATTATAACCGTGCCTCTCGGCATTCTCGCCGCAGGCATTATGCTCGGTGTGGACTTTATATCGCTCGTCTTTATCCTTCTGCCTCTCTCTCTTTTTTCGGGGCTTCTCGTGCTTGCTATCCTGCGCTTCGAGAGGGCGGCTGTCGTAGCCTTCGTTTGGCTTGGCAGAATACTTAAAGCCGTCATAGGCGCAGGTCTTATGATAGGAATAATTCATTACGTGACAGGCTGGGCGGCTATCCCTGGAATTAAGCCGTTAAGCGAAGTAATGACAACCATGCTTGACATTATGTGCGTTATGGTGGGCGCTTTCCCACTTTTGACGGTGCTCGGAAGGCTTCTTAGGAAACCGCTTTCCTCTCTCGGTGGGCTTCTCGGAACTAACGGTACGTCGGCTTTTGGACTGCTTGCGAGCCTCGGAAACTCCGTAACCACCTACGCTATGCTCGACGATATGGACAGGCGCGGCGTAGTGCTTAACGCGGCGTTCTCGGTATCCGCGGCATTCGTGCTTATGGACCACCTCGCGTGGACGATGGCTATTGCTCCCGAAACTGTGGGAGCCGTCGTCGTCGGAAAGCTCGTCGCAGGCGTATCCTCCATCTTCCTCGCCCTTTTGCTTCTCTGCAAAAAGGGTATAGGAAAAGGAGCCGCCGTAGAAGAAAAGGACTAAATTCCACAAATAAAAAGACCTTGAAAACGCGAGTTTTCAAGGTCTTTTTTTTGCTTACCTGCCTGCTTATTTGCCTGCTATAATCTGCTTCGTTCTCTGGCTGAAAAGACAGAGGTCGAAGTAAAGTTGAATGTCAAGCTCGACCGAGGAAAGATAGTCGATAAGCTCGGCGAACGCCTTGTTTGCACCTTCGACGTCATTTC
>JAZOMD010000173.1:0-5778 GCA_045653745.1 Eubacteriales bacterium
GCAATCTTCTCCCCCAGACCGTGCTCGAGCTCGCAGACCACCCCAATATCGTTGCAATCAAGGAAGCGTGCGGTAACATATCGCAGGTTGCCGAGCTCGCCGCTCTTGTCGGCGATAAGCTCGATATTTATTCGGGCAACGCCGTCCAGATAGTTCCTATCCTTTCGCTTGGCGGTGCAGGAGTTATTTCCGTTCTTTCCAACATTATGCCTGCAGCGACTAAGAAGATGTGCTACGACTACTTTGAAGGCAGAGTGAATGAATCGAGAGATCTGCAGCTTAAGCTCCTTCCTCTTATCAACGCGCTCTTCTGCGAGGTTAACCCCATTCCCGTAAAGGCTGCCGTTGCAGCTATGGGATACTGCGAGAACTATCTGAGACTCCCCCTTACTCCCATGGAGCCCGATCACGAAGCAAAGCTTCTTGCTCTTATGAAGGAACAAAATCTTATCTGAGGATAAAAAAATGAATATACTACTCAACGGAATTCTCGGTCATATGGGCCGCGAGGTAGAAAAGCTCTGCAAAAACGGATACAGAGGCGCAAATCTTGTGCTCGGAGTCGACCTCGGAGCAGACGGTACGGACGCACGCGTGGTTAAGAGCTTTAACGAGGTTGGCAGCGATGCTAATATCGACTGTATCGTTGATTTTTCGCACCATTCTGCCACAGGCGCCCTCCTCGCCTTTGCAACCGAGAGAAACCTGCCCACCGTCGTTGCCACTACGGGTCACACCGAAGATGAAATAGCCGCTATACATAAGGCGGCAGAAAAGATACCCGTATTCTATTCGGGAAATATGTCCCTCGGTATCGCTCTGCTTATAGAGCTTGCAAAAACCGCCGCTATCGCTATGCCCGAGGCGGAAATAGAGATTATTGAGAAGCATCACGACAGAAAGGTCGATGCGCCGAGCGGTACTGCGCTTATGCTTGCCAATGCCATAACCGAGGTAAGACCCGAATCCTACAATCACCTCGGCAGATCGGGACACGGAAAAAGAACTCCCGAGGAAATCGGAATACACTCTATCCGTATGGGAAATATCGTCGGCGAGCACGAGGTTATTATAGGAACGCAGAGCCAGACTATTACTCTGAAGCACGAGGCACACGACCGCGCGCTTTTCGCAGAGGGGGCTCTTGCGGCTGCGGCGTTTATGACTAACGTTCCTGCAGGGCTTTACGATATGAAAAATCTGATAGGCGATACCGAGAGAAGCACATCTGAGCTTTCTGCGGTTATCTGACGGTGGTAATATGAAGATAGCGATATATGGATACGGAAATCTCGGACGAGGCGTTGAATGTGCCGCAAGGCAGCAGGACGACGTCGAGCTTACCGCGGTATTTACAAGGCGCTCTCCCGAGAGTGTAAAAACAAAGAGCGACGTTCCGGTTTATTCCGCGGCCGAAATACAGAACCATAAAGAAGAAATTGACGTCCTTATAATATGCGGTGGAAGCGCAACCGACCTCCCCGAGATGACTCCTGCGCTCGCAAAAGAATTCAACGTCATAGACAGCTTTGATACTCACGCGAAAATCCCCGAGCATTTCAGCGCCGTCGACAAAGCGGCACGCTCCGGTGGACACGTTGCTCTCATTTCCGCAGGCTGGGATCCCGGTCTTTTCTCTATCGCAAGAGCGTACGCAGGTGCGGTTTTGCCACAAGGAAAGGACTACACGTTCTGGGGCAGAGGAATAAGCCAAGGTCACTCGGACGCGATAAGAAGGATAGACGGGGTGCTTGACGCACGTCAGTACACCGTGCCTGTAAGCGAAGCGATAAACGCCGTGCGCTCGGGTGAATCTCCTGAGCTTTCCACCAGAGAAAAGCACAAGAGAGAATGCTACGTCGTTCTTGCTGAGGGCGCGGACAAGGATAGAATTGAGAAGGAAATCAAGTCTATGCCTAACTACTTTGCCGACTACGACACGACAGTAAATTTCATTTCAAAGGAAGAGCTTCTCCGTGATCACGGCGGTATGCCTCACGGCGGATCGGTTATCAGAAACGGAAGCACGGGATTTAACTCCGAGAACTCTCACACCATCGAATTCCGTCTTGCGCTCGACTCAAACCCCGAGTTTACAGCAAGCGTTCTCGTTGCCTATGCTAGAGCGATTCACAGACTCTCAGCGCGCGGTGAGGTAGGCTGCAAGACCGTTCTCGACATCGCACCGAGCGATCTTTCTCCGCTTTCGCCCGAAGCCCTGAGAGCTTCTCTGCTCTGATTTATATGCCATTATTCCCTAAAAAGGAGTTTTCATCAATTGATTTCAACTAAAGATAAAAGCGAAATGATTTGCGAAAACATAGGACGCACAGAGGACGGTGTTCTCACCTTTGCAGGCACGCCTCTTCCCTATCTTGCAAAGAAATACGGCACGCCTCTTTACCTCTACGACGAGGAGCGCATAAGAGAAAGATGCCGCACCTACCTCGCTGCCGTGAAGGAAGCCTTCGGCTCTTCGGCGCGCGTTCTCTACGCTTCAAAGGCTGCTTCATTCAAGCGCCTTTATGAAATTATGCGCGAGGAAGGAATGGGTATTGACGTTGTGTCGCGCGGTGAAATTTACGCCGCACGCCGCGCAGGATATCCCCTCGAGCTTGCATATTTTCACTCCAACAATAAAACCGACGAGGACATAGAGTACGCGATGGAAAACGGCGTCGGACACTTCGTGGTTGACAACGAAGAAGAACTGTTCGCTATTGAAAAAATTGCGGCTTCTCGCAATATAGCGCAGAAAATTCTTCTTCGCATAACCCCCGGCATCGACCCTCATACCTATGCGGCGGTTGCCACGGGTAAGGTCGATTCCAAATTCGGCTCCGCAATAGAGACCGGACAAGCCGAGGCTATAACTGCGCTTGCGCTTTCCCTTCCCCACGTTTCGCTCTCGGGCTACCATTGCCACGTCGGCTCTCAGATATTTGATGCTGACGTCTACCTCGCCACATCAAGAGTTATGCTCGATTTCGTTGCGCACATTAATAAGTCGCTTGGATTTCTTGCAAAGGAGCTCGACATCGGTGGCGGTCTTGGCGTAAGATACGTAAAGGAGCAGCCCGTACTTGATATTAAGAAAACTATTCTGTCGGTTGCACACGCTATGAAGGAGCGCGCGACAGAGCTTGGCATTGAGCTTCCGATAATAGCTTTTGAGCCCGGAAGAAGTATCGTGGCTGATGCAGGACTCACCGTATACACGGTAGGCACAGTAAAGAGAATCCCCGGATACAAGTCCTACGTATCGGTTGACGGCGGTATGACGGATAATCCCCGATTTGCCCTTTACGGCTCGCCCTACACCATTCTCCCTGTATCCAGAGAGGTTGGCGAGGACGTTATGATGGCATCGGTTGTCGGCAGATGCTGCGAAAGCGGTGACATTCTTCAGGAAAACGTTACTATGCCGAGCGATATTTCAAGAGGTGAGCTTATCGCCTGCCTTACCACGGGTGCTTATCACTACTCGATGGCATCAAATTACAATAAAATTCCCCGCCCACCCATCGTTATGCTTAACGGTGGCGAGGACTACGTTGCCGTAAGGCGCGAGACGGTCGAAGACCTTTTAGCTCTCGATATTTGATTTTAAAAGGACGAAAATTTTTTCGAAAAATTTTTCGTCCTTTTTTTATTCTTTTTTCCCTTTTTGTCCATTGACTTAAACGATACTATCGTGATATAATTACCTAAAAGGCAAAAAAGGAGACGCTTTATGGAAAACAAGTTAATTATTCGTCAGTGCAGAGGCGACGGCGTTGGCGGTTGGAACTCGGGCTTCCCGATAGGCAACGGAAGGCTTGGTGCTATGATAACCGCCGATCCCACGAACACCGAGGCTATAACTTTAAACCAGGACAGTGTGTGGTACGGACCGAAGCACGACAGAGACAACATAGACGCTAAGAAGTACTACAAGGAAATCAGAAGACTCCTTAAAACAGGCGAGCAGGAGCGTGCCGACAAGCTTTGCTATATGGCAATGACCTCTCAGCCTAAATACTTCGGTGCATATGAGCCTCTCGGTACGATGTACATTCATATAAACAACTACCTTACCAAAAAAAAGGCGGATGATACCCCTCGCGACCTCGGCTACAAGAGAGTGCTAGACCTCGAAAACGCCATCGTAACCTCAAAGCGCGTTATAAACGGCATCACGTTAGAGGGCGAATATTTCGTATCCGCTCCCGACCAGGTTTTCGTTTATAAAATGAAAGCCGATAAACCGCTTCTTGACGTACACGTAAACTTTATGCGCCGCCCGTGCGATATGACGAGTATGCCCGTTGAGGATACAATAGTTCACACGCCCGGTCAGGCAGGTCCTAACGGTGTAAAATTCGATAGCTTCTTCTCGGCAAAGACCGACGGCAAAATGGAAAGAATCGGAGATTATATCGGATTCTCCGAAGCTTCCGAGATAATCCTGTATTTCACTTCGACCACAGACTTCTACGAAAAGGATCCGTACAATGTGGCACTTGCGCAGCTCAAGGCGGCAATGGCGCAGGATTACGAGGAGCTGAAGGCGCGTCATATTGCCGAGCACAGCGCTCTCTACAACCGTTCTTCTATCAAGCTTTCCGACAAACAGGACGAGCGCAGCACCGTAGAGCGCCTTAAAGCACTTAAAGACGGTGAACGCGATCCCGGAATGCTCGAGCTTTTCTACAATCTCGGAAAATACATACTCATAAACTCCTCGCGTGAAAAATCTCAGGCAGCAAACCTTCAGGGTATCTGGAATAATGCATTCGCACCGATGTGGGAGTGTAACTACACCGTCAATATCAACATTCAGTCAAACTACTGGATAGCAGAGTCGGCAGGTCTTCCCGAATGTCATATGCCGATGTTTGACCTTATCGACAGAATGGTTCCTAACGGTGAAAAGACGGCAAGGGATCTCTACGGCTGCGACGGCTTCGTTTCGCATCATACGACCAACCTTTGGGGCGATACTTCCGTTGAGGGTAACTCCTTCCCCTCGTCCGTATGGCCTATGGGCGGCGCGTGGATGACTCTCCATATGTGGGATCACTATCTCTACACGCAGGATAAAGACTTCCTTCGCGACAGAGCCTTCCCTGTTATGAAGAAGAACGCAATATTCTTCTCGCAGTACCTCGATCTCGGCGATGACGGATACTACAAGACGGGACCTTCCCTTTCTCCCGAGAACCCTTACAGAAAAGGTGATGTTCTTGCAAGACACTGCATGGGCCCCGAAATCGACAATCAGATTATAAGAGCGCTTCTTTTGAGCTTGCTCAAGGCTTATGATATTCTCGGTATCCGCGATGACGATTACGACACCTTTGCAAATCTTCTTACCAAGATACGTACCCCGAGAATTAATAAAAACGGCGCCATCCTTGAATGGGACGAGGATTTCGAGGAGAATGACATCAATCACCGTCACCTCTCGCATCTGTTCGCACTTTTCCCCCGTTATGAAATAACCAAGGATACCACCCCCGAGCTTGCAAAGGCGTGCGAAAAGACCCTGGAGATTCGTTTCTCTAAGAGAGCCAATTTTGCAGGCGGCGTGGTAGGTTGGTCGGATTCCTGGGCGGCGGCTTGCCATGCGAGACTCGGAAACCCCGAAAACGTTCTCGATCACATTTACAAGGTTATTTCGATATGCTCCCCCTCCCTGCTTCACATATCCTACGTAATGCAAATAGACGGAAATATGGGAAGTGCTGCGGCTATATCCGAAATGCTTCTTTCCTGCGACGAGGATAAGATTATGCT
>JAZOMD010000174.1:0-2194 GCA_045653745.1 Eubacteriales bacterium
GGCGTGCTCGGTATGGACGCCGAAAGAGTTGTCGCGAGAATGCAGAGCCGTATGCCCATACCCTTCAAGGCGGCGACCGGCGAGGTGCGCGCAGACGGAATAATATTCACCGTTGATCCGCGCTCGAAGAAGGTCACAGAGGTTAAACAAGTAAGATTTTAGGAGGCTCTATGGAGCTTAAAGCACAGATAGCCGTAATAGGCGCAGGACACGCGGGAATTGAGGCGGCGCTCGCCGCGGCGAGAATGGGCGTCTCTACCGTACTCTTTACAACCAACCTCGACGCGGTTGGAAATATGCCCTGCAATCCTTCCATCGGCGGCAGCGCCAAGGGTCACCTCGTTTACGAGATAGACGCCCTCGGCGGCGAGATGGGCAGAGCTGCAGACAGAGCGACCATACAGTCGCGCACGCTCAACCTCGGAAAGGGTGCGGCGGTGCATTCAAAGCGCGTGCAGGCAGACCGTGCCGAGTATAAAAGAATTATGAAGGCGACGCTCGAGGCAGAGAAAAATCTGCGCCTCGTTCAAGCCGAGATAGTTGATATAATTGCAAGCGAGGACCAGCCTCGGCGCGTGCTCGGAGTCCGTACTCATCTTGGCGAGGAGTGGCTCTTTCGGAAGGTTATAATCGCCGCAGGCACCTTCCTTGAGAGCGAGATTTTCGTCGGCGATAAGGTGTATTCCTCGGGCCCTGACGGTATGCTCCCTGCAAAGGGGCTCTCCGCCTCGCTCCGCTCGCTCGGAATCGAGCTTATGCGATTTAAGACGGGCACGCCTGCAAGAGTTCACCGCCGCTCGGTTGACCTCTCGCGCCTCGAGGAGCAGACGGGTGAGGATAATCCCTTGCCGTATTCCTCGCTTTCGCCCGAAAAGAGTGCCGAGGAAACGAACCTCGCCTCCTGCCATATAGTTTACACAAACAAAAAAACGCACGAGATTATACTCGAAAACCTCTCGCGCTCTGCTATGTATTCGGGAAATATAACGGGCGAAGGACCGCGCTACTGTCCTTCAATTGAAACCAAGCTCGTCAGATTTGCCGACAAGGAGCGCCACCAGCTTTTCGTCGAGCCCTGCGGCCTTGATACGGAGGAGCTTTACATCCAGGGCTTCTCGACCTCTATGCCGACCTCGGTGCAGTATGAAATGCTGCGCTCGCTCGACGGCTTTGAGAATGCCGAGATTATGCGCTACGCCTACGCTATCGAATATGACCTCGCAGAGCCCACGCAGATGTACCCGACCCTCGAATTTAAAAGCGTGTCGGGGCTCTACGGTGCAGGTCAGTTTAACGGAACCTCGGGCTACGAGGAAGCGGCGGCGCAGGGGCTTGTCGCAGGTATAAACGCAGCCCTCGCGGTGAAGGGCGAGGAGCCGATGATTCTCTCGCGCTCGTCCTCTTATATCGGTACCCTTATCGACGACCTCGTTACCAAGGGTACGCGCGAGCCCTACCGTATGATGACCTCGAGGAGCGAGTACAGACTTCTCCTTCGTCAGGATAACGCCGAGCAAAGACTCACCGAGATAGGCAGGCGAGTTGGACTCGTTGACGACGAGAAATATGCTAAATTTGTAAATAAATGTAGTCAAATCGAGGCTGAAACCGCAAGACTTGAGACAACAACAGTGCCGCCCTCCGATAAGGTGAACGCCCTTCTTTCCTCTCTCGGCTCTACCGAGATAAAGACGGGAATAAAGCTCGCAGAGCTCCTTCGCCGACCCGAGATAACCTACGACGCGATAGCACCCATAGACGAAAAGCGCCCGGAGCTTCCGACAGCCGTGCGCCGCAGTGCCGAGGTTGGAGTGAAGTATAGCGGCTATATAAAAAGAGAGCTCGCCGAGGCAGAAAGGCACAAGAAGCTCGAGGACAAAAAGCTACCCGAGGATATAGACTACCGCGCTATAACGGGTCTTCGCCTCGAGGCGGCGGAGAAGCTTTCGAAAATCCGCCCTGCTAATATCGGGCAGGCGTCGCGCATCAGCGGAGTAAACCCTGCGGATATTTCGGTTCTTCTTATTTATCTTTCATAAGAAAAAATCTCACCCGTGAGCGTAGTGCCCTTAAGGACACTACGCATCGATATTCGCCTACGGCGATCGATATGCATTTCATGGTCGATATGTCCTTACGGACTCGATATGTGCTTCGCACGAGAAAAACAGGCGAATATCATATCGAAACCGAC
>JAZOMD010000175.1:0-22487 GCA_045653745.1 Eubacteriales bacterium
AACCGATAACGACACCGGGCTTCGCGCACTGAATGAATACTCTAACGCGAGCCGAGTCACGCTCGATCTCTACCTTGGGAACACCTGCACCCTGAAGCTTGTTCTTAACGTACTCTCTGATCTTGTGGTCGGATACGATAGTATCGCCCATCTCTTTTGCGTTTACAAACCATCTGGAATCCCAGTTCTTTATAACGCCTACTCTGAGTCCGTGGGGATTAACCTTCTGTCCCATGTCAGCCTACCTCCTTTTCCTTTACTTTAAGTGTTACATGGCTGGATCTCTTAAGAATCTGGAATGCTCTGCCCTGAGCTCTGGGCTGTACCCTCTTGAAAGTGGGTCCGGGGCATACGAAGCATTCGGAAACGTAGAGATTCGATGCGTCCATGTTAAAGTTGTGCTCTGCATTTGCTACCGCGCTCTTAAGAAGCTTGATAAGATGCTCGCAAGCGATCTTGTTGGTGTTCTTAAGAATTGCCATTGCCGTATCGGTATCCTTACCTCTGATGAGGTCGAGAACGATCTGAACCTTGCGCGGAGAAATTCTCACATATTTAAGATGTGCTTTTGCTTCCATTATGGAATTGCCTCCTCTCGCTTTCTGCGAATACTTTTATTACTTACCGTTGTTAGACGTCTTGGAACCTGCGTGACCCTTGAAGGTACGGGTAGGTGCGAACTCACCGAGCTTGTGTCCTACCATGTCCTCGGTAACGTATACCGGAACGTGCTTTCTGCCATCGTGAACGGCAATGGTGTGACCTATAAATTCGGGGAATACGGTAGACGAACGAGACCAGGTCTTTACAACCTTCTTCTCATTTTTTTCATTCATTGCGCACACACGGTTGAAGAGCTTCTCCTCAACGTAGGGTGCCTTCTTTAAGCTTCTGCTCATTGTTATTCTCCCTTCAATTACTTAGCGTTTCTACGCTTAATAATGAATTTGTTGGTTCTCGCCTTCTTGTTTCTCGTCTTGTATCCGAGAGCGGGCTTGCCCCAAGGAGTAACAGGACCGGGACGGCCTACAGGAGACTTACCTTCACCACCACCGTGAGGGTGATCACAGGGGTTCATGACGGAGCCGCGAACGGTAGGACGAATACCGAGGTGGCGGGTCTTACCAGCCTTACCAAGCTTTACGGTCTCGTGCTCGAGGTTACCAACCTGACCTATGGTAGCCTTGCAGTCAAGGCGAACGATACGAACCTCACCGGAAGGAAGTCTTACCTGAGCGGTGCCGTTCTCCTTAGCCATAAGCTGTGCGAATGCGCCTGCGGAACGAACGAGCTGAGCGCCCTTACCGGGATAAAGCTCGATGTTGTGGATAATAGTACCCACGGGAATTGCGGAAATGGGAAGCACGTTACCGGGCTTAATGTCTGCACCTACGCCTGCGCTTACGACGTCACCGTCGGTAAGACCTACGGGAGCGATGATGTAGCTCTTCTTACCCTCGTCGTTCTCAAGGAGTGCGATGTACGCGGTTCTGTTGGGGTCGTACTCGACACCGATAACCTTTGCGGATTCATCTGCGCTTCTCTTGAAGTCGATAAGTCTGTACTTCTGCTTGTTACCGCCGCCGTGATGACGAACGGTGATCTTGCCGTAGCTGTTTCTGCCGGCATTCTTCTTTTTCTTAACTATGAGGCTCTTCTCGGGGGTAAACTTGGTTACCTCGTCAAACGAGGGGCTCATCATATTTCTGCGCGACGGAGTTGTCGGCTTATACTTCATAGTTGCCATTACTGTCTACCTCCTCTTAGTTCATACTCTCGAAGAAGGCGATAGGAGCGGAGTCCTCGGAAAGAGTAACGACAGCCTTCTTCCACTCGCCGGTGAAACCGAAGTGTACGCCGTATCTCTTGGGCTTCTTCTTCATATTGATAGTATTGACCTTAACTACCTTGGTCTTCTTGAACATCTTCTCTACCGCCGCGGCAATCTCTGCCTTGGTAGCGTCGGGAGCAACCTCGAAGCTGTAACGCTTCTCAGCAACGCCGTCCATGCTCTTTTCGGTGATAAGAGGTCTTACAATGATATCTGCTAAGCACTTCATCTTGCATATACCTCCTCGATTTTAGCTACTGCATCCTTCGCTACGATGAGAGTATCGCAGTTAAGAATGTCGTATACGTTGATGGTGTTCCACTGAGTGGACTTTGCGCCCTCGATGTTTGCAAGGCTCTTGATAACGAACTCGTCAACTGCGGGAAGAACTACGAGAGCCTTCTTCTTTGCGCCGACTGCGTCAAGCATTGCAACCATTGCCTTGGTCTTGTACTCTGCAAGTGCGATGTTGTCAACAACAACCATCTCGCCGCCTGCTACCTTAGAGGAGAGTGCGCCGAAGAGAGCAGCTCTCTTGAGACCCTTGTTGAGGGAAACGCGGTAGCTTCTGGGCTTGGGGCCGAGTGCGATACCGCCGTGAGTCCACTGAGGAGAACGGGTAGAGCCCTGTCTTGCGTGACCGGTACCCTTCTGCTTCCAGGGCTTCTTACCGCCGCCCGAAACCTCGGTACGGGTAAGAGTGGACTGAGTGCCCTGTCTCTGGTTCATAAGATACGCTCTTACTGCGGTGTGGAGGACTGCTTCGTTTACTTCTCTTCCGAAGACCTTGTCGGAAAGCTCAATCTCGCCGACCTTCTTGCCCGCCATATCAACTACATTCATATTAGGCATTGTGTTTTCCTCCTTCCGTTATGCTTTAACCGAGTCGCGAACGAACACGATGCCGCCCTTTGCGCCGGGAACTGCACCCTTCACTGCGATCAGGTTCTTTTCTGCGTCGATTTTTACGACAACAAGGTTCTGAACGGTTACCTGCTCGTTACCGTACTGACCTGCCATCTTCTTGTTCTTGAAAATTCTCGCGGGGTCGATAACACCCATAGAGCCGGACTGACGGTGTACAGGACCTACGCCGTGAGTCATTCTGAGCTTGTGAAGGTTCCATCTCTTGATGGCGCCGGTGTATCCGCGGCCCTTAGTGATACCGGTGATGTCGACCTTCTCGCCGCCGGCGAAGGTATCGACGGTTACCACAGAACCTGCCTCATACGCGCTGATGTCATCAAATCTGAACTCCTTCAGGTGACGCTTGGGGGTGATGCCCGCCTTCTTGAAGTGTCCAAGCTGTGCCTTGTTGGTGTGCTTCTCCTTAAGATCAGCATACGCAAGCTGTACAGCGTTGTAGCCGTCGGTCTCGACGGTCTTCTTCTGTGCTACCACGCAAGGTCCTGCTTCAATCAGGGTTACGGGTATCACGTTGCCCTTTTGGTCGAAAATCTGAGTCATACCCAGCTTCTTACCGATAATGCCTTTTTTCATTTTTCCTCCATTTAGGTTATTGGTTGACGGCTTTTGGATTTTCGCTTTCGCGATAGTCGCCAACGTGACCACGAGGTCGTGGTGTTTCGGAGCTTTACGCTCCACGGGATTTGAAGCTCCCGTTTTCGGTTCTCACCGAGGATTAAGCCTTGATCTCAATCTCAACGCCTGCGGGAAGCTCGATGCTCATAAGAGCCTCTACGGTCTTCTGGCCGGGGTCGATAACGTCGATAAGTCTCTTGTGCGTGCGCATTTCGAACTGCTCACGGCTGTCCTTGTACTTGTGTACCGCACGAAGAATGGTTACAATCTCCTTGTCGGTAGGAAGCGGAATAGGACCGCTGACCTTGCTTCCGTTTCTCTTAGCTACCTCAACTACCTTTGCCGCTGCGGCGTCAATGATGGTGGAGTCGTAGCTCTTAAGACGTACTCTGATCTTAGTCTGTGCCATTTTGATTTCCTCCTTTTAGGTTTTGCTCTTGAACCCGTTTTAAGAAGGCGACGAGGTTTTACACTGCTTCGGGTGTTTCTTTCAACCCCAACAAAATCAGTTCGGCAGATCTCCGCAGTGACTGACGAACCGAAAAAAGTGCGCAGTGCCCCCAAAAGGGTAAACACTCTTGCTTCGCCCGGTTAAATATCGGACATACTCCATGGAAATTCCCTACCTCAAAGGGTAGCCACCTCCCACTTCAACGCATATCAAGCCTATACATTATACATTAAAACTCTTTAAAAAGCAAGAGAGTTACGAAAAAAAGTTAAATTTTATTTTGAAAATTTTTCACGATTTTTAAGGGGTGTTTTTGTGCACTTTGCACAATGTGTAATTTTTTTCGCACATTTTGTACCGTCAGCGCCGTATTTTGCGATAAAAAAATCATTTTTTCCGTTTTTGTATATAGTTTGTTCATATTTTTGTAGTAGAATAGTTATTGTAATATCTGCGCACGAACGTACGGACGCGCGCGTATATAATTAAAATGAAGGAAAATTTCAAGAAAATGAAGATTGCTTCAAAAAACGCACTCCGTTTCCTCGGTGTGCTCTCGATTCCCGTGCTTATCGCGACGGTTATGAAGACGGTTGCCTGCTTTACAGACCTCAATTATGCGACGGGATATTTCAGAATCGGCATTCTTTCCACCGTCAGCGCGTATATTGCGGCGGCGGTGTGTATCGCCTCAATTTCCTACCTATTTATATCTAAGAGCACGGTACCGCTTACAAGGCCCACGGGTGCGCTCTCCTTCATTCCCGGGGGAATGGCATCGGCGGCGCAGTTTTTTCTGTCTGCGGAACTGTTTTCGAGCTTTATAAGTAAGGCCGACGAAAACGGCGTCACGCTCGGTGTGGCTTGCATTCTGGCGCTCGCTATTCTCTCCGTATTTTCGGCGCTCTCCTTCTTCTTTGCGGTATTCTACGAGAAGCGCGAAAATACGATGAAGGCCGCCTATCTGATTGCTGCCGTCGCTTTCTTTGCAGCCTATGCGGCGCACCTCTATTTCGATTCCACAACACCCCTTAATTCCCCTGCAAAGATAGCCGACCAGATGGCGTATCTCGCGGCGGCGGTATTCTTCCTCTACGAAACCCGCGTATCCCTTGGCAGAAGCATCTGGCGCGCGCACACCGCATTCGGAATTATTGCGGCGGCTATCTGCTTTTACGCATCTTTGCCTGCACTTATACTCTTTTTCGCAAAGGGTATTCTCATAACCAAGAGCCTTGCCTCTGCCGTTCTTCTTTTCACGCTCGGAATATGCGCGCTCGCCAAGGTTATTCTCTACTCTGTCAGTGAAAGAGAAGAAGAATCGCCGACCGCCGCCACCGTGCGTGCTATCGCAGATAAGAGAGCCGAGGAGATTTCCAGTGGAATTACCCGTGAGAGAAGCCGCGGCGTTGCCGAGGACGAGAGCATCGGAGAAAACTACCAGATAAAGATACCGACCGAGAATGAAGACGGCTCGGCTCAAAACGAAGAGGAGAGCGCGGAATAATCCGCACCTAAAGAAAATGAAAAAAATACTCGTCGTTGACGGAAACAGTATAATAAACCGCGCCTACTACGGAATGAGGCCCCTGACTACCAAAAGCGGAAAGACCACCCACGCGGTTTACGGAATGATAAATATGATATGGCGGCAGATGAGCGCCCTTTCTCCTGATTACGCGGCAGTCGCATTCGACCTGAAGGCGCCGACCTTCCGCCACAAGATGTACCCCGAATACAAGGCAGGCAGACACGCGACTCCCGAGGACCTGCTCTCGCAATTCCCCGATGCAAAGGAATGTCTTCGCCTTATGGGAATATCGGTGCTCGAGCTTGAGGGCTACGAGGCAGACGATATTCAGGGAACGGTGGCTTATATGGCTCACGGCGAAGATGACGTACAGAGCTATATTCTTTCGGGAGACCGAGACCTTCTCCAGCTCATAGACGATAAGGTTACGGTGCTTCTTGCATCTAACAGCGACACCAAGGTGATGCACGCCGCCGAATTCACAGAGGAGTACGGAATAGAGCCCTCGTCCTTTGTCGAAATGAAGGCGCTTATGGGTGACTCCTCGGATAATATTCCGGGCGTTGGGGGAGTTGGAAAAAAGACGGCGGCACAGCTAATTTCAACCTTTAAAACGCTCGACGGAATTTACGAAAATATAGACGATAAGCAGATTACGAAGGGCGTGCGCGAAAAGCTTCTCAACGATAAGGATAACGCATATCTCTCACGCACCCTTGCAAAAATCAACACCGAGGTTCCCCTTGGAATAACCCTCTCCGACATTGCCTACACGGGTATGGACAAGCAGGGTCTTTACCGCAAATTCAGCGAGCTTGAATTAAATTCACTCATAACGAAATACAACCTCACTTCGGCTAAGGAAGAAGCCAAAAAAGAGGAACACGCCTGCCCCTGCACGCAGGATTCCGCGGAAGTTTCGTTCTCAGAAATCTCCGGAAGTGAAGCAGAAAACATCAGAGAAAATCGCATTTCTGTCGAGGTTTTGAACGGTATAGTTTACATTTTTGCCGATAATCGCTGTTTTTCCTACAAAGGAGAGCTCTCAGAAATCGCATCTCTTTTTGAAGGAAAGGAGATAATCTGCCACGACGGAAAGCAGCTATGGCACGCACTCGACAGGGCCGGGGCAAATCTTTTGGCGACGCGCTTTTTAGACCTCGCGCTTTATGCCTACGTCATAAATCCGGGAACGGGCGGCGGTACTCCACCGTCACTTGCGGCAATGTTCATCGGTAAATCCCCTGCTCCGAATACGCCATCGGTTCATCTTTTCCCCGAGCTCGAGGCTGCTATGCGAGAGAGGGTAAAGGCTGACGGACTTGAGAAAATTCTCTTTGATATTGAGCTTCCCCTTTTGCCGCTTCTTGCGAAAATCGAGAAGAACGGATTTAAAATCAAGCCTTCGGGAATGAACGAGTTTGCCGACGCTCTCGAGGAGCTTGCAAGCGAGCTTTCGGAGAGAATCTTTATGCAGGCAGGCCACGAGTTCAATCTCAACTCGCCAAAGCAGCTCGGAGAGGTTCTCTTTCTTGAAATGGGGCTCGAGTCGAAGAAGAAAAAGACGAAGACCGGCTATTCCACCGATGCCGAAACGCTCGAAGAACTGCGCTCCGAGGCACCGATAGTCGAGGACATTCTCGAATACCGTCAGGTGACGAAGCTGCGCGGAACCTACGCCGCAGTCCTGCCGACCTTGGCAGACAGAGATGACCGCATACACACCGATTTCAAGCAGGCACTCACCGCGACGGGCAGACTCTCGAGCGCAGACCCCAACCTGCAAAATATTCCGATAAGAACGAAAATGGGCAGGGAGATGAGACGCTATTTTATAGCCGACGAGGGCTATACGCTCGTTGACGCCGACTACTCGCAGATAGAGCTCCGCCTTCTCGCGCACATTTCGGACGATTACACAATGAAGGACGCCTTCACAAGCGGCGAGGATATACACAGAAAAACCGCCGCGGCAGTCTTCGGTGTACCCGAGGAGCTCGTTACCGACGAGATGCGAAAGAGAGCGAAGGCGGTTAACTTCGGCATAGTTTACGGTATCAGCGGATTTTCTCTTGCAAAGGATATCGGCACGAGCGTTGCCGAGGCAACTCGCTATATAAAAAGCTACAAGCTGAACTACCTCGCTATCGACGAGTATCTGAACGAGGTTGTCGAGCGCGCGAGCGCCGACGGATACACGAGCACCGTTTTCGGCAGGCGCAGATATATCCCCGAGCTTACGATGCAGAACGCGAATATGCGCGCATTCGGAAAGAGGGTGGCGATGAACGCGCCTATCCAGGGCACGGCGGCGGATATTATGAAGATGGCAATGCTCGCAGTTGACAAAAGGCTCACGAAAGAAGGGCTCGATGCAAGGATTGTTATGCAGGTACACGACGAGCTCGTAATCGAGGTCAAGGACTCTGAGGCGGAAAGATGTGCAAAAATCGTGAAGGAAGAAATGGAAGGCGTTGCAAGCCTGTCCGTTCCCCTCACCGCAGAGGTCACCCTCGGAAAGAATTGGCTCGAGCAGGAATAAAAAATGCACAACGTGCGCACAGCGGAAAGGCTATGCGCACGTTTTTTTGATACATGGGTCTTTGTTTTTTTAGTAAATAAGCAGCTTTTTGACACCTCTGAGGCTATCCGAAGCCCCCTCGCCCGAGGAAGCCATTACTTCGACCGCGTTATCCTCTGCAATACGCCGAGGGGTTGTATGGAAGCGCTTTGCTACCGAAAAGAGGGTGTCCCCCTCTGTGGGATAGTAAACCGTGATAACCGATGCGGAAGTCTTGTAGGGCTCGTCGGCTTTAGCCGAAAGCGCGGAAAGTCTCCTTTTGCTCCTCGGAGAAAGAAGTGTCAGATACGCCTCGAGCTCCGACTCGAGAATTATATTGTCTCCGTCAATAACAGCACTCGGAGAATGAGCTCTGAGAATAGGCTCCATTTCCAAATTCTCGTGATTTTGACAATTTATATTTACATTTTTCTTAAAAGGAGCAGAATATTTTATCGGGATATAGCATATTTTCCCTTCCTCTGACGTCTCAGACATAACACCCTCGTACTTGATTTCCCCGACTATTTCCACGCCCTTTGCCGCGCATTTTACGCTCTCGGTTTTCGGTGTGGCGGTGATAAAGAGTATCTCTCTGGGTCTTTGTGATTCGAGCTCGGATTTCGGTATCGTTACGTTCTCCGCCCACGTCTCTCTTTCAACCGATAAAAGCTCGGTATATCCGAAGTCCTCGTACTCGGCAACCGAAGGACATTCCGTTAGGTACGCATCTGTGAGAATGACTGCCTCCTCGTTATACTCGGCACACGCCGACGCTTCTGTTATAACGCTCATAACTATTTCACAACCGGTCTCGTCGGGATTTACAGTAGTTTTCACCGAGCTTACACTGACTCTCGGTATTACCGCCTCGCCCTCGGTGAGACCGTCCATTTTTATTTCTTCTGACACGGGTATGCGCTTTGATACGTGATAAGGCGGCTCATCGGCATTTTTAATAACCGCCGTCATAAGCAGCGCGCCCTTCAGCTCGCACGCCCCGTCTCTGACCGTCGTTCCTTCCGGAACGTACACAGCGTCCGAATATACGACCTCAACCTCGTCAAGCAGCGCGCCCTCCAAGGTAGCAAGGCTCTCTGCGTATTCACGCTCCCCCGACTCGCCAAACCTGCTCGAGCGCACGTTTATTTTACTCTCCTCTACCACGGGCGGCTCATTCATCGAAAAGCCGTTATCCGCTACCGAGAGCTCTCTCTTTCCGAGAAGCGACACAGAGCCTACAACCGACGCTCTTGCACTGACTCTGCGAGGACCTATAAGCCTTACGGCAAAGCTTACGACGCGAGTGCTTGCATAGGAGTCGAGAGAGCTCTCGGGCGAGCACTTCACGCTGTAATCATAATCCGAGGTGAAGGAAAGCGACGAAAGCCGTCCTTCGGGGTCTACATACACCAAATTGTAAACAATTATTCCCGAAAATGCGATATCATCGTTCCCTACGAAACGCCCTGCGGGATGGACCGTGGCGGAGCTGTAAAGGATTTTTCTAACGTCTCTTTCATAATCGGGGAGCGAATATTCTCCCAGACTCTCGGTGTAAACCTCCGCGAGCCTTCTCCGCTCCGTAAATTCCGCATTACCCTTCTTTTCCATAAAACGCCCTTCCTTAAAGAATTATTCCGTTACATTCTATTCGGAAAACGGCGGCAATATTCCAAGAAAAAGAGCCGTCCTCGAAAATACAGAGGACGGCTCGCGTCGCTATTTAATACTCGTATTTAGAAAAATATCCTCGTCCACCCGTAAGAGGCTCTCCGCTATCGACCTTCGATTTAAGAATCCCGGCAAGCGAATTTTTCGCCGTGAAGCTATCCTTATCCTCTCGCGTAGCGCTCCAGCCGAAAACGTACTTGAGGCCGCCGTCGGTGCTGTAAAAGCGGTCGGATATATCAAACATCGCGGCAAACCTTGCAATATTGCTCTCGGGGCTCAGTCCCTCGATTATCTCCTTGCCGAAAAGCCAGGTGCTGCAGGTGTAAAATTTATACTTATAATCGGGGAAATACCTTCCGAAAAAGGCGTTCGCCATCTTTACCGACTCGACGCACGCCTCGCGTGTAAGCGGCTTCCCTCTCGGGATATGTATCTCTATTATGTCCTCGCCCTTCCAAATTCCGCCCTTCTCGTCTTCAATTCCACTCCTTCCGAAGCCAAACTGAAGTCTGCCAAGGTTAAAGAGAGTGAGGTCGTGCGTGCGCTTTACCCATTCGAGCTGGCCGAGGTAGAGCTCGCCGCCCTTGACCTCGTTTGTCCACACGTCGGTATAGATAACTATATCCTGCATTGTATCGAGCATAATCTGCTCGTCGATGCCGAGCTCCTTGTAGCGTCTCTCGGTTTCCTCGCAGAAATAAAGGTACTGAAGAAGATTTTTCTTTCCGTCAGTGCACCCGAGGTCGTAATCGGAAAGCGACACGCTCTCGTCTATCTCTACGGTATCAAGAGCCCTGTAAAAATCGGCATCGAGCACCGAAGGAAAAGAAAGACGCTTATACCACCTTTCGATTATATCTCTCGATTGCTTTTTCATTACTCTTATTCAACTCCCATAGACTCCATAAGTCTCTTGTTGAATTCTACTGCGGTGTTATATCCCATACGCTTTTGTCTGTTGTTCATAGCGGCAACCTCGATTACCACGGAGAGGTTACGGCCGGGGCAAACGGGCAGGACTATACTGGGCACGTTAATGCCGAGAATGTCGGTCGTCTGCTCGTCGAGGCCGAGGCGGTCGTACATCTTACCCTCCTGCCAGGGCTCGAGGTTTATTACAAGGTCAATCTTCTCGGTCTCCTTAACCGAGCCCATACCGAAAAGACGGCGCACGTCAACTATGCCTATTCCGCGAAGCTCGACGTAGTGCTTTATTATTTCGGGTGCGCGACCGACGAGAGTGGTTGCGGAAACGCGTCTGATTTCAACCGCGTCGTCTGCTATAAGACGGTGGCCTCGCTTCAAAAGCTCGATAGCAGTCTCGCTCTTTCCGACGCCCGAATCTCCGAGAAGCAATATACCCTCGCCGTAAACCTCGACGAGAACGCCGTGGCGAGTGATTCTCTGACCGAGCTCGACGTTAAGATACGCGATAAGCGCCGCCATAAACTCAGAGGAAGGCTTTACCGTGCGAAGAACGGGAACTCTGTATTTTTCAGCAAATACCATAACGTCCTCGCTGACCTCAACGCCGCCCGTATACACGACGACGACGGGAGAGGAACGGAAATACTCCTCAAGGCGCATACGCCTTTCCTCCTCGGGAAGGGTCTTGAGGAAAAGATACTCAACCTTTCCGATTATCTCAACACGCTGCTGCTCGTAGTGGTCGTAAAAGCCGACCATCTGAAGTCCGGGGCGGTTAACGCCCGAGGAAGATATAAAAATATTCTCGGGAAGGTCGGGCAAATAGACCGTCTCAAGCTTAAATTCATGAATTACCTTTGATAGCTTTACATTATAAATTTCTTCCATAACAATCTCCGTTTGCTTTATGTTATACGCTTTATGATAACATATCCCGTGGATTTTTTCAATAAGTTTTTAAATATTTTTACCGAAAAGAGCCGAAAACACACGCACCGCACCGCAAAAATGCTCTCTCGGACTTGATTTATTAACAAACATCTGCTAAAATATGATATGTAAGTCGGGGCGATGTGCTCCGCTCGCGTTTAAAAGGCAACCCCTGAAAGCAGTGGGTGCGCACGGAAAGGATTTTTACCTGATGAAAAAGCTTTCGCTTCTTATTTTTGTAGTTTTAATAAGCATACTTATGCTCGCCTCCTGCGGTGGAAAAAAATACGAGCCCGTGCCCAGCACCGATGAGGAAGCACGCGTCGTTATGACCTTTATGCTCGAGGGCGAGAAATACGAAATCCGCTACGAGCTCTATAAAATGCTCTTAGCCAACAACCACTCGCTTATTGACGGCGGAAACACCGACGTCTGGCGTGGCGCTGACAAGGATAAGTACATTGAGAAAATGAACGAGCTTATCGTAAACCGCGCGGCGGAAATATATTCCGTGCTCCACCTTGCAGAGGAGTCGGGCATCGGCCCGTATTCGGGGGCGATAAACGATGCGGTTTATGAAAACATACGAATCAGCGTCGAGGGCAACAATGCAGACATTATAGGTCACGGCACTTATTCTGCATACCTTAAGTCGCTAGAGGACAGGCATATGAATTACGCCGTAGCCGAGCTGCTTATCCGCTACTCGGTGGTATACGACAAAATAAAGACGCTCTTTGCAGGCGAGGAGCACGAGGTATTCGGAAAGCTCGAGGGCGCTCTTGAGTACGACGAAGACGACGTGCGCGCATACTACGAGGGCGACGATTCGGCGAGAATTCTCCACCTGTTCTTTGCCGCTGAGGTAAAGAGCCTCGAGGCTATGGAGAATTACCGCAGAGAGATTGCAAAATGCGAAGATGCAACCGAGGTTGCTCTCTATATTATGAACACCTACTCGCCCGTGCTCGATACCGACATATTTAAAGATAAAAAGGTCAGCGGAGTTACCGTCGGCCGCCACGAGCTCGACAACTCAAATTACGGCGAATACACCGACGCAGCCCTCGCACTCTCCCCCGGAGAGGTTAGCAGGGTTATCAAGATTACTCAGGATAAGGATTACTACTACATCATCTACAAGCTCGAAAAAACCGATGCTTATTTTGAGAACCATTACGACAGAATAGAAAGCTCCTACGTCGACCACACGATAGGAAGTCTCCTTTTCGAGGTCAAGGACGGGCTCTCAAAGAGCGTAGAATATAACACAAACTACGAAAGTGTAAACCACTATGACATCATCGCGCAAAAAGAGGCTGCGAAAGCCGAAAAGTGAGCTTAATCCAACGCTCACCTATGACTGCATTCCTGCAAGTGAATTCGTAAGCGCCCTGCGACATTACGAGAATACGGTTTTAGAGGGTACGATACGCGTTAACGCTCCGATTGATATAAAGGGCGCTATACACGTTTGCATCGACCGCATAACAGGCTTTCTCTGCCAGCTCCACCTTCTCGCAGGTGAGTCGCTGCCGATTGAGCTCGATATCGCGCCGGAAAAATTCCTTCTGCGCATTACCGTTACCCCGAAGGGCGAGCCGCTCAGCTTTGAGGATATGCGCAAAATGCTCCGCGCGGTGCATCACGCAGGCTTCCGCCTGACGCGCGAGGATAACTCGGTAATTCTGAAGACCGAGCTCTACGGACGCAGAATGCTCAAAGTCTACGCTCAGTCCTCGTCTGTCTCGATGCTGTTCGCTTTGTCTATGGAGAAAATGCTCGAGCAATACAATATTCGCAAATAATTGTTTACTTTTTCGGGAAAAATCATTCATTTTTAAGACTGCGGATTCTTTTTTCAGAATCTGCAGTTTTTTCATTTTCGCAGCTTTCCTTATTTTGTTATACATAGAAAGAGCGCAAAGCTCAAAGATTATTTTATGGCGAAACAAAACAAGGCAAAGGAAAAAACGAAGATGAAAAGCAAACGATTTATGAAGCCTCTATGCTTCATTTTAGTAATATACACCCTCATCGCCACCATCTCCCTATCCGCCGCGGCGAGGGAAAGAGCGGCAGACGAGTGTGAATACGCCTCGAGCTTCAGGACGGCGCCCGATGGGGTGAAAATTTCCTCACGCATCTTAGAGCTTTTCAAGCCAAAGAGCGAGCCGCCAAAGGCAAGCACCGCGCGCTCGGTCATACTCGGCGGCGAGGCGTTCGGTCTCAAAATCAAGCAGGACGGCGTGAGTGTAACCGACACGCACGGACTCGCAGGAATAAACGTCGGCGACGTTATACTCGAGGTAAACGGAAAGCGCGTTGACAGCGTAGAGGACGTGAGAAAAATCATATCGAGCTCTCGCGGCGAGAGCGTGAAGCTGCGGATTATACACTCGGGTAAAGAGATGGAGCTGTGCGTGCGCCCGAGGCTCGAGGACGGAGAATATAAGCTCGGAGTGACTCTGCGCGACTCTGCCGTGGGAATCGGCACCGTTACCTTCATTGACCCCGAGACGGGGCTTTTCGGCGGCCTCGGACACGCCGTTTGCGACGGTGAAACGGGAGACGTTATCCCGATGGTGGCAGGAGAAATCTGCGGCGTGGTGCTCGGCGGAATCAGAAAGGGCGAGTGCGGAAAGCCGGGCGAGCTCTCGGGAGTGCTCACCAGCGAGCACAAGGGCAGCCTGTACGCGAATACCGAGTGCGGCGTTTTCGGCTACGTGGACCCCTCCCTGCTCGACAGCTCGGAGCTCTATAAAATTGCAGGTAGAGACGAGGTGTGCGAGGGCGAGGCAACGATAATCTCTACCCTAAAAAACGGCAAAAAAGCAGAATATAAAATCGAAATCGAGGATATCGACAGGAGCTCGACAGGCTCAAAATCCTTCCGCATAAAGGTGACGGACAAAGCCCTCACCGCCCTCACGGGCGGCATAGTGCGCGGTATGTCGGGTAGCCCAATAATCCAAAACGGCAAGCTCGTCGGCGCCGTTACCCACGTTCTAGTAGCCGACCCGACGGAAGGCTATGGTATATTCATCGAGAATATGCTAAACGCCGCAAGTCAGCAGATACAACCAAAGGCTGCATAAGCCTTCCGCGGTTGGCGTTCCGCCTCACTTCAGCAAGTTTTCGGAACTTTTCGCAAGAAAAGCCCCTCCCATACTCTACGGGAGGGGCGAAAACTTTTGGCGTTCCCACTATATTTAATGGTTAAAAGCCGAAATTAAGTAATACCACAAATTATCCTTGGTTTGATGCTGTAAAACGCTGAAAAAGGCTATGTATTCTTCCTTGTTATGATCGGTTAACGTAACGCAAAATCTTTTTTTACGGTGTGAAAAGGTTATTGCTTCTACATCTTTGTTAACCATATCACATATAAAAACTATTTGTTCAATATCCTCTTTTTTGATGCTTGCAATACGCTTTCCTTTTCTACTTACGTGCAAGGTGGACGCCTCAATCCTGTATTCGTTATATCCTATAAACAACTCCTTAACTAGCAAGAAAACGAATACGCAAGCACACATAAACGTAAGGATGGTTGGTACGATAAGCACGATGTCATTTTCAGTTATCATAGTCCACAAAAACGCACCGCTGGTGGACATAAAAACTATCAAGCAAAAAATCAAAACGAAAATCTTTTTCATTAGTTTCTATCTTCCCCCATTTTTTACTTTTTCATATGTATTTTTCCATAAGAGCGCGGTAGGGAGAACCGGCTTTTGTCCAATTACTATTCAGTTTTCATTAAAAAAACCGTTGTCCCTATTATATCTCACTACTCTTCCTAGGATGATGCTACTTATTCACCCGTTTCGCACAATCGGCGCATCTTCCGTATTCATCTAACGGAAGAACTGATAATGTTTTCTTTAATTCACTGTATATTGCCTGTCTTTCCACATCGTGAATAAACCCTTCCTGTTCAATAGAAGGATTATATCCTTGGCTACCGCAAAGTGCACAGGTGTTGATATATTTTTTAGCTTTAGGATTCCATTTTTCGATATATAATGAATATCCCTTCTTGGTTGTTTTACTGTGTGACATTTTAATATATCTCCCAATACAAGTTTGCTTGTTAGCGTGAATTATTTTGTAAAAAGCCATATTATAAACATACTTCCAAAAACCAAAATGCAAAAAGCCGAAATAAATATCATTTCCCACGAAAAACGCTCTTTCCCCAAAAATCTTTCCTTGTACTCATACTTTGGATGCATTGCATATCGGAAAGCATCGATGATATTATTTTGACACACCTTTTGAGCAGAACTTTTTTCTGCCTTTTTCAAGATTTTTAATATCTGCTTCTCAATTTTCGATAAAATCTTTTCTTCGTGATAAAGAACTCTGCGCGGCTCTTGTCCAATATGCGCCCTCTCAACCTTTTTGAGAACAAAGGTATATTCTCGGCACGCCTCGCGACCGAGTATGTGTTTATCAATTGGGCAAAGTGTTAGAATGAAACAATGATATTTGTTTTTTTCGTAGTTGTATCCCTTTTTCTTTTCTTCTTTATGATCTCGCGCACGATCTATTGAATTAAAGATTGCGCCCACACCATGTACTCCCGATCTTTCGCTAACCTCCGACTCAAAATATCGCTTGGAAAGCAGCATTTTCAAACCTTTACTCGAAAGCTCAGGCGTATATTTATCAATTAAGGCTTGTGCCTTTTCTTTTAATTCCTTCATTTGCGCTCCTTGCACATTATAATATATCCGTCTTGGTATCGTGCGTGGGATATTATTTTTTCATCAGTTGCTTCCACCGAGAAATTGTTTCGTTCTCCTTGAATAAACTACCGTTCCGTAGGTATCTTCTTCACTGAAATCACCTATGCCCCAAACGGTAGTACCATCCTTGGTCTCTATGCGTGAGCGTTTTGCTTCTTGATAAACTGTAATTTCGCCCTCGTAAACAACGTAATCCTTCTTAACGTAATCCGTCCAGCCTGGAATGACACCCCAAGCCAAGATAACGATAGCTAAACAGGCAGAAATACTCCAAATAATAATGTCTGTAATGATGTTTTCTTTCTCGCGCTTACGTCTGCGCTTATTCTTACGTTCGATTTTTTCAAGTTGCTTTTTAGCACTTTCGTCGTTTTGTGCCTTTTCTTTGAGCTTTCGTAGGTGTTCTTTTTCTTTTGGATTTTTCATTGTCAGCGAGACATAAAACCAAAAACCGAAGGCAACCGCCAATCCTAGAAGCAATATCGTAAAAATGGTGCTATGAACTATCAATCTTAATTCTGATATTTGAATTCCATTTATATATTTCATCTTACCACAATCTCACTTTTATCATTAAATTACATAATGCTATCATCCAGTAAAAAGTCTATCACTTCGATATTAAGGATTCCGTTATCGTCATAAAAGCGCTTGCCGATATCGTGTCTGACAACGATTTTGGGGAATGAATCACCGGTCAGAGAAAACGGTTTCAATTCGCTTATTTGCTTTTCCTCGGTCTGCATTGCGTACGCCGATTGAATATAGATCTTTCTGCCTCCCTTAGTGGCTATGAAATCGATCTCGCGCGGCACACTGATCTGCTTGCCCTCCTTGTTGCGCTCTCTTGTGGTAATCACGCCAACGTCAACCGAATATCCGCGAATAATCAACTCATTATAAATGATGTTTTCCATAATATGCGTCATTTCGGGCTGGCGGAATCCGATTCGTGCGTTGCGGAGTCCAACGTCCTCGCAGTAATATTTATTGGGATAATTAAAATATGCACGCCCTTTTACGTCGTAGCGTTTGCTTTCGGCAAACAAAAAGGAATCGATCAAATGATCAATATATGCCTTGACGGTGTTTTGTGCAACGTCGATATGCTGAACGGTTTTCAAGGTATCTGCAATTTTAGTTGGATTTGAAAGTGAGCCAACCGATGAGCAAAGCAGATCCAGCGTATGCGAAAGCACGTCCTCACGCTCTACCTTTTTTCTGTCAACAATATCTTTTAGATACACCTCGGCAAAAAGCGAAGAAAGGTATTTCATTTTTGCGGCATCATCGGGGCGTGAAATCACAAGTGGCATTCCGCCGTAAAAGGCGTATTCGTCAAAAGCGTCTCGCTTATCTCCACCAACTGCGGAATAATACTCCGCAAACGAAAGGGGATGAACGCGAATTTCGTCACTTCTCCCACGAAACTCGGTTAAGATATCCGAAGAAAGCATTTTTGAATTGCTTCCGGTTACGTAGATATCTAAATTTTCAAGGCTGTTAAGTCCGTTGAGCACGTCGTAGAAAGTGACTTTTTTACCACTTGGGTTATAGGGATTGTCCACGGCATCCGACATTTGGATTTCGTCCACAAAGAGATAATATTGATCTTCACTGTTTTCAACAAGTCCTCTAACGAACGCAGAAAGCTCAAGCGGGTTTCTGTATTTCAGATATTTGTCATTATCAAGCGCAAAGAACAGAATATGATCTTCCCCCACGCCATGCTCTTTCAAATAATTCCTAAATAAAACGTTCAAAAGATAGGACTTTCCCGAGCGTCTGATTCCGGTTACGACCTTTACCATTCCATCCCATTTGAACTGTATGAGCTGACTTAAATATCGTTCTCTTTTTATTTCCATATAGTCTCCTTAATGATTTCTTAATGATTTTGTGCATATACTTTTCAATGAGATTATAACATAATTATTGTTTCTTGTCAATATTATATTGAAAACTTGCTGCACAAATACATCTTTTTCTCAAAATAGCCGCTTTTAATCACTATGAAAATTAAATTTTTATAAAAAATTTGTTGTCCCTACTTGAACACACTCGTGTCGGGCTCTCCGATTATACAGAACGGGAAGCTTGTCGGTGCGGTTACCCACGTTATACTCCTTGCGAGCTGACCGAAGATTTCGGTCGTGCTATGCACTCTGTTTTGATAATCGCAAAACGCTCGCGGAGCAATCTGCGCTCACTCGCTCACAAGCAAGCTTGCAGACTCGTTTCGCTTGATTATGTGTAGCAAATCCGACCGAGTGCGACATAACAGGGACAACGGTTTTTATTTAGAGGACTTGTATTTTTTTATAAATTGAGTTGGAGTGATTCGCGTATACTCCTTAAACTGTCGGCTGAAAAAATAGACGTCGGAAAAATTGCAAAGCTCAGAAACCTGCGTAACCGAATAGCGTTCTGAGCGCAAAAGCTCGCACGCGTGGTTTATCTTCATTTGGATCATATACTTTTTCGGAGAGACACCGAAGCGCTCTTTGAACAAAAGCTTCAGATAAGTTTCGCTTATTCCGCACACCGAGGCAAGCTCTTGTATGTGAATATCGCTTGACAGTAATCTCGAGCGTATCATCTCGAGCGCAGGCTTTATAAGCTTGAATTTGTCTTGTGGGACGTAAGCACTTTTCCGAAGCTCGTAAAAAATTCTGTACAGCAAAGACTTACACTCAAGTATATACCCATCATCCTTCGCCACAAAGGCACAAAATATCTTTTTGAAAAGAGCTTCAAGCCCCTCTCTTTTTGACATATCAAGGACAAAAGCCTCCTCGGAGATGGGAGAGTCGGTGTCGAAAAATACATCTACGCATTCGCCGCGTTTGAGCCTCTCAACACGGTATTCGTAAAGCTCACATTTAGGCAGAAAGCGAACGCTGCCCGGAGTATTTATCAGCTCTTTACCGTTGAAAATAACTCTCGAATGGCCCGAAAGATTGTATATCAGCTCGTTGCTGTACATCTCGTTTTCACTAAAATCGGTTATCATCTCGGGATATTCTTCGCGCCCGACCAATATTACTCTTTGTATTCCTGTTATATTAAAATCAAAGTTCATACTCTCACCTCCATTATATTATAGCTTGTTTTTTTAGTAAAAGCAATATTTTTTTAAAAAATAGTGTCGGAAAGTGCAAATTTGTCGCACAATATATTTACAAATTCGGGTGTGAATGATATATTATAGTAAAAAACTCATTGGAGGAGCCATGAACGATAGAATCCATTCGCTTTTGGAGATGACGGTAAGGGGAGAAATGTTCGTAAACCCCGTCAAAACAGAGTTTGACAGATGTGATTATTTTCTTTCCGACACGAAAAGAGTTGCCAAAAGAGTATTCGAATATATAATGAACCAGGAGCCGCTTATCACCGAGAACTCTTGCTTTACAGGACTCATAAAATTCGATTCAAGCGTAGAGGGAGACGTCTTCGATCGCGAAGGATATCCGAATTTTGATATACTTATGAGGGACTTTTACAACAAACCCGTGAACAACCTTATCACATTCGAGTGGCAGCATTCGGTTGGTAATTTTGAGAAAATCATCAGGCGCGGACTCATCGGTATCAAGAAGGATATCGAAAACTCGGCACAGCTACACGCGTCCGATCCCAAAGCTCTTGAATTTCTCGAAACGCAAACCGATTTCTGTAACACGGTTATAGCATACGCAAGAAAGTGCTCTCGGCGTGTAAAAGACTTCTCCGAGAGTGTAACGGATGAAAAGAAAAAAGGAAATCTCACCCGACTCAGCTCTGCGCTTAAAAAAGTACCCGAGCATCCTGCCGAGACGTTCTACGAGGCGGTTCTGTCACTGTATTTTATTTACGGTTATATTCCCGACAGCATCGGTCTTATCGACAGGTATTTATATCCCTTCTTCAAATCGGATATAGAGGCAGGAAAACTGAGTGTATCCGAGACAAAAGAATATTTACAAGAGTTTTTCCTGATGCTTCAATCAAGAATAAGAGCTGACTCCGACCGTTTTTTTCGCGGAGGTGCGTCCCATTTCTGCGTAGGCGGATATACCGAAGATGGCGAGGACGGTTTTAACGAGTTTTCTCGCCTGATCGTCGAGGCGCTTATGGAACTGCCGACGTGGATACCGCAAATTTCCTTACGCTGGACGAAGAAAACCCCGACCGAAGTACTTAAGTTTATGTTGGATTGCGAAAGGAAAGATCCAAACAAAAGAATTGCTTTTGTTAATGACGAACCCCGCCTGAAAGGTTTAATGCAATATGCCGGGCTTTCCTATAAAGAAGCCGTAAATTATACAATGATAGGTTGCAACGAAATTGCACTCCCCGGCGGTATGGTCTTCGGCTTTGACCCTATGAATATTGTGCGCTCTGTAGAAAACACATTTTACAAACGATGTGATTCTATTACAGAGGCAAAGGATTTTGATACTTTTTATGCTATATATGAAGAAGAGTTGTTTAAAGATTTGTGGGCAGCAGAAAAAATCAGCAAGGGATTTCAGGACATCAGAAGCAGGGACCAGAACATTGTAAGTAATATTTTCCTTGAAGGTTGTATTGAGAATGCAAAAAGCTGTATTCAGGGCGGTCTTTCAAAATATATAGCCGTAGGAATACTCATTGGACTGTCTAACGTAATAGATTCGCTTTCTATTACGAAGCAATTTGTTTATGATAAAAAGATAATCACCATGTCAGAGCTTATAGATGCTCTCAAAAACAACTGGAGTGGTTATGAGTATTTAAGAAATTTGATTTTGAAAAAAGGTAATTTCTTTGGAAACAATGACGATTGCTCCAACGAAATTGCAAGGAGACTGTTTAAAAGCATTGGCAAATGGAATAACACCGAAAATTATCTTAAGAAAAAGTGGCTTTTCGGTAATCTTGTCGGCTACAACGAACACCACAAATTTTTTGGAAATGCCACAAAAGCGACTCCGGACGGAAGATTTTCGGGAGATATGATTAACTTCGGTATAGGTCAGAGTGAGGGTAAAGACAGAAAGGATATTACCGCGCTTTTAAATTCGATTTCAAAATGTGACCCTGATGCAATACTTACAGGACCCAGTGTAACCAACATTTTAATTGATGAGCAGCTTATTAAAAATGATGATAATTTTAATAAACTTGTATATCTATTTGAAGCATATTTCAGAAACAACGGCACGCACTTTCAACTTACATACGTTTCGAAAAAAGATTTAATTGAAGCACAGGAAAATCCGCAAAAGCACAAAAATTTAAGAGTCAGAGTTTCCGGTTTTTCAGATTATTTTGTCTTTTTAAATAAAGGGTTACAGGATGAAATCATCACGAGAACAACACACACATCGTAAAAAAATCAAAACCTTAAAAAATATTATTGTTCCTACTTGAACACACTCGTGTCGGGCAGCCCGACAATCGGGAGCTCTTGTATTGAGAGTGCCTCGCGCAGAGGAGCTTTATAAATCGAGCGGTGCGAGGGAAAAAAGGCTATGCTTACTTAATTGAAAAGGCAAAAAAGCATCGGTGCCGAGCGCAAAGTTCGGCACCGATGTTGCGGTTATTAGGGGTATATGACTATTATCGTTTACATTTCTCGTAGATTTTTTTCGATTTCTTGATGCTTTCGATAGCGGTTTTGTGAACGTGCATCCAATCCTTGTCGATGCGCTCCCAGGTGGTCTGCATCATTCCGAGCCAGTGCTCGGGGTTAATGCGCTCGGAGCAATACTCGGTCAGCTCCTCGAGATTATCGGGCTCTGCCCATACGCTTGCGGTGGGCATCTGATCGTATCCGAGCTCGGAAAGGCGCTCAAAGCCCGCGAGCATCTTCTGCCTAAACTCGGACGCCTTGGTTTCCTCGCCAAAGCACTTCCAATAATACCAGCCGCACATTACGACCGACTTAGGCATCTTCTCGGTGCACTCCTCGGGATAGTGCCAGAAGTAGTCTGCCCATATCCAGGGGCGAGCGCCCACGCGCTCAACGCACTCTACGAGGTAAAGAAAATCGTGCCACCAGAGCTCGTGCTGACGGACTATCGATATCATAAGATTACGCTGGTTTGCCATCGTCTCCTCGTCCATACCGAGGTGGAAATGCTTCGGGCGGAAGACCTCTGCCACTTCCTCGATAAGGTCGCGGCACACCTTATAGTATATAGAGGTAGAGAGCATACGGGAATATTCGCCGAGCCATGCATCGTGCGAGGCAGAGAAATTAAGCTTCGGTATTACCTCAAAGCCCATAGCCTTCAGCCTCTCGACCTCTGCCTTCATTT
>JAZOMD010000176.1:0-7931 GCA_045653745.1 Eubacteriales bacterium
AACCCCTATAACGTCAACAGAATGACGATGGCAGCAGGCGTTGCCGCCATTACCGACGATGCCTACTATATGAATAACTGCAAGACGGTTATTGATAACAGGGAATACACTCGCAAAAGGCTTCTTGAGCTTGGTTTCTCGGTTATCCCCTCGTCGGCGAACTTCCTTTTTGCAGAGAGCCCCGAGATTTCGGGCGAGGAGTTATACCTTGCGCTCAAGGCACGCGGAGTGCTCGTAAGACACTTCAATAAAGAAAAAATCAAGAACTTCAACCGTATTACTATAGGAACGCGCGAGGAAATGGACGTCTTCCTCAAAAACACGGAAGAAATTCTGAAGGAGAAAAGAAAATGAGAACTGCCGAATTCAAAAGAACAACAAGCGAAACCGATATATTCGTAAAGCTTAATATAGACGGTACGGGCGTATCAAAAATAGATACGGGCTGTGGCTTTCTCGACCATATGCTCACTCTCTTTTCAAAGCACTCGAGAATAGACCTTGAGGTCTTGTGCAAGGGTGACACCGAGGTGGATTATCACCACACCGTCGAGGACGTAGGAATTGCTATTGGTAAGGCTATTGACCACGCTATGAACTTCAGACGTGATGGCGTGCAGGGAATTCGCCGCTACGGCAATATGATTTTGCCTATGGACGAGACTCTTATCCTTAGCGCAGTTGATTATTCCGGCAGAGCGCACCTCGAGTATTCCGTTGATATTCCTTCCGCAAAGGTAGGCGACTTCGATACCGAGCTTTGCGCGGAATTCTGGCTTGCTTTTGTCAGAAAATCAAATATAACTTTACATATAAGACAGCTTGCAGGTAAAAACTCGCATCACATTATAGAAGGCATCTTTAAGTCCGTGGCTCGCTCTTTGGGTGAAGCACTCTCGAAGGACGAGAGACTTGGGGACGATATTCCTTCTACGAAGGGTGTGATTTAATGATAGCTGTTATTGACTACGGAGTGGGCAATCTTTTCTCTCTTTGCTCCTCTCTTGATATGATAGGCGCAGAGAGCGTCGTCACCTCGTCACCCGACGTAATCCGTTCTGCCGACAAGCTCATTCTTCCGGGCGTGGGAGCATTCCGCGACGCGGCAGAGAAGCTTGCCGCCTCGGGTCTTCGCGAGGTCGTTATAGAGGAAGCGCGCCGAGGCAAGCCCATACTCGGAATTTGCCTTGGTATGCAGATGCTTTTTGAGAAGAGCTACGAGTACGGCGAGTACGAGGGGCTCGGACTCATTCGCGGTGAGGTCGTCGGTATGGACGGCACTATCCCCGAGGGGTTGAAGATTCCTCATATAGGCTGGAACTCTCTTTGTGTCAAGTCCAGTCACCCGATATTCAAGTATATAAAGGACGGAGATTTTGTTTACTTCGTTCATTCTTATTACGCGACTGGCTGTGACGACAGCCTGCTCGCCACAACCGATTACGGCAAAGAAATAACCGCAGCGGTAGCTCGCGGTAACGTCACGGGAACGCAGTTCCATCCCGAGAAAAGCGGAGAGGTAGGACTTTCTATTTTGAGAGCCTTCTCCGAATGGCAGGTGCAGTAATGAAAATTTTTCCCGCAATAGACCTATACGAAAAAAAGGCGGTCAGACTCTACAAGGGTAACTATGACGAGATGACCGTATACAGCGAGCACCCCGAGGAAATCGCTCTCGATTTTCGTCGCGCAGGTGCAAAATATATACACGTCGTAGACCTTGAGGGCGCAAGAGACGGAACTACCCCCAATCTCGACGTTGTGGCGAAAATTGTAAACGAAAGTGGTCTTTTTATCGAAATTGGCGGCGGAATACGCTCAATGCAGACGCTTGATAAATATTTTTCCGTAGGAGTATCGCGCGCAATTCTCGGAACTGCCGCCGTCAGCGACGAGGAGTTCCTTTTAGCGGCTCTCTCCAAATACGGCGAGAAAATTGCCGTCGGCGCGGATATCAAGGACGGCTTCGTTGCTATAAAGGGCTGGCTTCTGAAATCCGAATATACGACCGATGCTTTCTTTGAAAAAATGCAGGGTCTCGGCGTTAAAACGGTAATATGCACCGATATTTCGAAGGACGGAGCAATGAAGGGAACTAATCTTCAGATGTACCGCGACCTTTCGAATAGGTATAAAATTGATATAGTGGCATCGGGCGGAGTTTCCTCTGTCGACGACGTAAGAGCGCTTTCCGATATGGGAATTTACGGTGCTATTATAGGCAAGGCGTACTATACCGGCGCTATTGATCTCTCTTTGGCTGTGAGGATAGGAAACGATGATAACTAAGAGAATTATACCGTGCCTTGACGTAAAGGACGGAAGGGTAGTAAAGGGAGTGAATTTCCTCGGCCTTGCCGATGTCTCCTCTCCTGTTAAGCTTGCTAAGTTTTACTCCGAGTGCGGTGCAGACGAGCTTGTCTTCTACGATATTACAGCATCTGCCGAGGGCAGAGCGCTTTTTACCGATATTCTTACAGAGGTTGCAAGAACTATCTTCATTCCCATGACGGTCGGCGGCGGCATAAACACCCTTGCCGATTTTGACAGAGTGCTCAAATGCGGCGCTGATAAGGTCAGCGTCAACTCGGGCGCTATCAGAAATCCCTCGCTTATCGAGGAAGCGGCGAAGCGCTACGGCGACCAGTGCGTGGTTATCTCTGCCGATGTAAAAAGAGTTGACGGACAGTTCCGCGTCTTTGCCAAGGGCGGCAGAGAGGATACGGGAATGGAGGCTATCTCTTGGATAAAGCGTTGCGTTGATATGGGCGCAGGTGAGGTCGTGGTTAATTCCATAGACACCGACGGAGTTAAGGGCGGCTTTGATATAGAGCTTCTCAGACGCGTAACCGAAACGGTAAACGTTCCCGTAATCGCCTCTGGCGGCGCAGGAAGTGTCTCGCACTTCGTCCAGCTTTTCAAGGCAATTCCCGATATAGATGCAGGTCTTGCCGCATCTGTCTTCCATTTTGGCGAGATAGCAATAAACGATTTGAAAAAAGAACTTAAGGAAAACGGCATATCCGTTAGAATTTAATGAGGGGTACAACAATGATTAACATAGACGAGCTTAAATTTGACGAGCGCGGTCTCATTCCTGCGATAGTGGTAGATTCTATAACCAAGGACGTTCTCACCCTTGCTTATATGAGCCGCGAGAGCCTTAAAATTTCTATGGAAAAGGGGCTCACCTGCTTTTATAGCCGCTCCAGAGACGAGCTTTGGCTCAAGGGCGAGACCAGCGGCAACTATCAGCATATAGTTTCCATCACCGCCGACTGCGATAAGGACGCGCTTACCGTAGTGGTAGAGAAGGACGGCCCTGCCTGCCACCTCGGCACCGATTCCTGCTTTACAAACCCCGTTTATCATAGCAGCGAGCTTTCGCAGTTTACCCTCGAGGGACTCTACGACCTGCTCGTTGGTAGAAAAAAGGATAGACCCGAGGGCTCTTACACCACCTACCTTTTCGATAAGGGAATTGACAAAATTCTCAAAAAGGTCGGCGAGGAATGTACAGAGGTTATTATAGGCGGTAAGGCAGGCGATAAAAAGGAAACCGTCTACGAGATTGCCGACCTTGCATACCACGTTATGGTGCTTATGGTCGAGATGGGCATCAGCGTTGAGGACGTTCACCGCGAGCTTGCTTCAAGACACGTAATAGACCACAAGGTTAAGCAGGAGAAGATGACCTGATGATTACCCCCTCCACTTATCACGCCCACTCTACCTTCAGCGACGGAAAGAGCACTCCCGAGGAGATGATTCTCGCTGCAATAGAGGCAGGCTGCCTTGAATTCGGACTCTCCGACCACTCCTATATCGAGGTTTATCCCTGGGCTGTCGGAATAGATAAAATTTCCGAATATCTTGACACCCTTACCGTTCTTTGCGAGAAATACAAGGATAAAATAAAAGTGTATAAGGGAATTGAGCTCGATCTACGCTCAAATATCCCCACCGACGGATTCGATTATATCATAGGCTCGGTGCATCTTGTTGAAACCGACGGCGGCCTCCGTGACGTTGATGCAAGCCCCGAGTACACCCGTGAGACGGTGGAGAAGTATTTTGGTGGCGACGCTTACGCCTATTGTGAGTCGTATTACTCCGAGATGGAAACGGTCTACGAGAGAACGAAGTGCGATATTATCGGGCACTTTGACCTCGTAACTAAGTTTATCGAGCGCGATCCCTCGCTCTTCTCGGTAGATCACCCGAGATATATTGCCGCACGCAATAAGGCTCTTGACGCCCTTCTCTCCAAACCGAGAGTGTTTGAAATAAACACGGGCGCGATGTCGCGCGGATATCGCACCTCGCCCTATCCTGCGCCCGATATTTTAAATGAAATAGTGAAGCGCGGAGGAAAACTCGTTCTTAATTCCGATTCTCACCACGCGACCACCGTTACTCACGCATTCCGCGAAACTAAGGAGTGGATTGATTCGCTCGGTATAGAGCTTCTTCCCTCGCTTTCGGATATACTCGCCCTCAGCAGGGGCTAAAACTAAAGGCAGAGACACTTTTAACGTGCCTCTGCCTCTTTTCTTTTTTCATTAAGCTTTTTTTGTCTGTATTCGCTAGGTGTTGAGCCCTCGTATTTTTGGAAGGCGGAGAGAAATCCGCGCAGACTCGAATATCCGATTTCCTTCGCTATCTCTGCAATAGTCTTTTCCGTCTCGCGCAGCAGCTTTTTGGCGTTTCGCATCTTTAATTCAAGCTTTAACTCGTTGAAGCTCTTTCCGTAGACCGCAGAAATTATCCTCGTTATGCTCTGAGGGGAAATAAAGAGCTTTTCGCTAAGCAGCTCAAGGCTCACGTCGTTCGTATAATAGGAGTCGAGTAGCCTGTCTATCTCGTACTTGTAGACCCAATATGTATTTTGCTTCAAGCCACCGCTTTTTTGGTGAAGACCGCGGTTTTTTATACTGTCAAACAGGTGGAAAATAAGCTCGGTTACGTTTGCTCTTATTCTCCACTCGCGCCCAACCTTGTCGGTCGAGAGGTTTTCGAGTATCATTCCGAGCAGTATTCCTATATAAGAGCCGTCCTCGATTTTATGAAAACCCGAGGCGTCAAATGTGTCGTACACGTCGGAAAAGAGCTTTTCTTCCTTCGAGCTGCCGCGCTTTTCAAAGGTGAAAAATATGCTGCGCTTTACAGCGTGTGGCAGGGAGCGGGAATTATGATATACGTTCGGCGGAATAATAAGGGCCTGATTCTCGGATAGCTCGTAGTCGTGAGTCTCGGTGTGTATAGCGAGCGAGCCCTCTTTTACGAAAAAAAGCTCCCAGAACGAGTGCATATGTATATCCGTATGCCCCGTAACCTCGGTCTTGTCGTCGCTTATAAATATGATTTTCAGGTCTGCGCAGGGAATTTCGACGAAATTGTAATCAAAATCGCGTATCTCGTTATTCATAAGCACTCCTTTCCGAGAAATCCGTTTTTATATAAATATTGTAGCAAATAAATCGGACATAGTCAAGATGTTTTTATGAATAAATAATACAATTTTATGAAGCGTTTGGCTATATCTGTTCACTTGCTAAATAGCGAAAAAACTGTTATCATATTATTAGAAAACTTTTTTGGAGGTATATTCTTATGGCAAAGATTATCGAAAGAGTAGGCGCTAAGGAAAGACAGTACGTTGAAGAGGTTCTCTCCAACTACTTCCGTTCTTCCGCAGGCTACAAAATGACCAAGAGACTTGAGGAGGCTTTCGCAGAGAAGTTCGGTGTTAACTATGCAGTTGCATTCTGTAACGGTACCGCAACCCTTCACGCAGCTCTCGAGGTTCTCGGCGTTCGCGCAGGCGACGAGGTTATCGTTCCCCCCCTTACTATGTCCAGCACCACCTTCTGCGTTCTTCAGGCTAACGCAACTCCCGTGTTCGCAGACGTAGATCCCGACACCTTCCAGATTTCCGCAAAGTCTATCGAGGAGCGCATCACTCCCAGAACTAAGGCAATAGTTCCCGTATCTCTTTACGGTCTTGCTCCCGATTTCGATGCAATAAAGGCTATCGCAAAGAAGCACAACCTTGCTATCCTTGAGGACGACGCACAGTGCTTCCTCGGTAAGTACAAGGGCCAGATGGTTGGTTCTATCGGTGATATCGCTTCCTTCAGCTTCCAGGGCTCCAAGCACATGACCTGCGGCGAGGGCGGTATGCTTACCACTAAAAGCGAGGAGCTTGCTGACAAGATCAGAAAGTACTCCTGCCTCGGCTACGCAAGCGTAGGTACCAAGAGCGGTAAGATCGCTAAGAACGACATTCAGGCTCCCGACTACAACCGTCACCTTCATATGGGCTGGAACTACAGAATGAGTGATGTCTGCAGCGCAGTTGCACTCGGCCAGCTCGAGCACCTTGACGAGCTCGTTGATATGCGTAAGAATAGCGCAAAGATCTTTAACGATGCAATAGCAGGCAACAAGATACTTATTCCCCAGAAGGTTGACGCAGACTACGAGAACGCTTACTGGTGCTACACCACAAAGCTCGTAGACGACAGCATTGGCTGGAGAACCTTCAGAGACAAGTACCTCGAGCTCGGCGGCGACGGCGTATACGGCGCATGGAAGCTTACCTACCAGGAGCCTATGTTCAAGACCATGAACTTCCTTGGCAGAGAGAAGTTCCTCACCGAGAACGCTCACTATCAGGACGGCATCTGCCCCAACGCAGAGTACCTTCAGCCCAGACTCATGCAGTTCAAGACCAACTACTACGACATTGAGGTTGCTAAGGTTAAGGCAGAGGCTCTTGCAAAGACCATCAAGTATTTCGAGTAATACAAGGATTTCACTTTCGTATAACCGTCGGCGTTTGCCGGCGGTTATACTCATAAAGATAAGGAAAGTGGGATAAATATTATAATTATTTTCGGCAAAACTATTGACAAAAGCCTCGTAATATGATATTATATTTAAGCGTGATTTAACCGCACCAATACGCCCCTGTAGCTCAGTCGGTAGAGCACTTGACTTTTAATCAAGGTGTCCGGGATTCGAGTTCCCGCAGGAGCACCAACAAAAAAGCACCCCACCGTGGGTGCTCTTTTTGTTGGTGTCCCTGTGGTCACCTCGAATCCCGTTTCGAACAAAGCGAGAAACGGGATTCGTAACATTGCCCCCCGTCTCGCTTAGCGAGGCAACTCCGCTTAAAGTGAGGCAGGAATAAAATCAGGCGCAAAATTCCCGCAGGAGCACCGTCCTCGTGGCGGTCTTTTTTTGTTGGTGCTGCTTGAAAAAATGCGCTGGATTTTAGCTTTAACACTGCCATAGCGGCACCGATAAGAGACAATGTTAAAATTAACCATATTGTACAACCTGCATGCTGTTTTTTTTTTTTTTTTTTTTTTTTTTTGAGCAGGTTGCACAAAAAACTATACTAAATTTTTGTGCACAACTAAATTTATTTAGCTTAAAAACGGAAAAACTTCCATATTCCCGTTGACAAAAGAAACGGTCTGTTTTATAATGTTGACAGCAAAAACCAAAAGGAGATTTTTTATGAGAAAAACATTTAACAGGCTTTCGGATTTATTTACGGTGCTTCTTCTTATAGCAACGCTTTGCTTCTCGCTTGCGGCGTGCGGTAAAGATAAATGCACCCACGTAGATAAAGATGATAACAAGACGTGTGATAAATGTGCAGCGATCTTTGAGGACGGCTGCGATGCAGAACACAAAGATGCTGACGACAACGGAGAATGCGATATCGGCGGCGAGGATTTTGCCGACGGCTGCGATGCAGAACACAAAGATGCTGACGACAACGGAGAATGCGACATCGGCGGCGAGGATTTTGCCGACGGCTGCGATGCAGAACACAAAGATGCTGACGACAACGGAGAATGCGATATAGGCGGCGAGGATTTTGCCGACGGCTGCGATGCAGACCACAAAGACGCTGA
>JAZOMD010000177.1:0-2946 GCA_045653745.1 Eubacteriales bacterium
AATGTTCAGATTCTCGCGGGAGTCCACGATTACCGACAGTCCATTGTTCTCACCGTAGCGCAGATGCTCGGAGATATCTATAGTAAAGGCAGTATATCCGCTGTAATGCTCGCCCACCTTTTTGCCATTGAGGAACACCTCGGCATAGTGCGCCACGCCGTCAAAGGTAAGAAGCACGCGATTGCCCTGCCACTCGGGCTCAGCAAAAAGCAGGCGCCTGTACTCCGACACCGTCTGATACTCGTCCTCGCTGAAATAATGGAAGGGCGTTTCCTTCACCGTATGAGGAATTCGCGCGCGAACGGACTCCCCCTTGCTATGATCAAAGCTGAATTGCCAATCGTTGTTTAAATAAATTCTATCCATTTTTTTCTTTCCTTTCGGTAGGGTTTAGAAAATTTTAGAAAACCGCAGGCGGTTTAAGCCTGCGGAAATATTTATACGCCGAGATAATATCTTATATTACTAAGAAGTGCAGTGCCCTCGTCACCCGAGAAGTTAAAGTAAAAGTCCTCTAAAATATCGCTAAAGCTGATAAAACCGAGCAGTGCGATAACTACGATAATCAGGGTGCAAACAAGCTCAATGATGATTATAGCGCGAGCAAAGCTGCGCACAGACTGGTTCTGAATAAACAGGGCGCAAATCAGAAGTGCGGGCAGACCTACGTAGGGCAGGTTAAAAAGAATGATCAGACCTATGTATCCGAAAGCGGAGAGTGTGTTGGTTGCTATAGGCTTCATATTATTACCTCCATATTTTGCGATATTTTTCTTATTTTGATTTTAACATAAATATAAGGGGTTGTCAATATATTTCTCTCTTGACGGGGAGTGTTTTTGATGATATAATAGGCAAAGAAAAAGTATTTTGGAGAGTAGTGATGAAATTCGAACTTGTAGCCACCTGTCTTTTTGGCCTCGAGCATCTGCTGGGCGAGGAGATAGATGCCCTCGGATATGAGAGAATATCCACAATAGACGGCAGAGTCACCTTTCTGGGAGACTCGGAGGCCGTTGCCCTCTCGAATATATTTCTTCGCTATGCGGAAAGAATTTTTATAAAGCTCGGCTCCTTTCGGGCAGAGACGTTTGACGAGCTTTTCGAGGGCACGCGCGCTCTGCCTTGGCCGGATTTTATCGGCAGGGACGACGCCTTTCCCGTTAAGGGGCACTCGATTCATTCAAAGCTCTTTTCGATACCCGACTGTCAGTCGATAATAAAGCGCGCCGTCGTGCGCTCGATGACCGAGAGGTATTCTCTCCTTCAATTTCCCGAGACGGGCGTGAAATACCAGATAGAATTCTTCATTCTGAACGACGAGGCGTCGCTGATGATAGACACCTCGGGCACGGCTCTGCACAAAAGAGGCTACCGCAAGGAAGCGAACGGCGCCCCGATACGCGAAACGCTCGCCGCCGCCATAGCGGCTATTTCAAGACCGCGCGAGGAGGTTCTTCTCTGGGACCCGATGTGCGGTAGCGGCACTATTGCTACCGAGGCGGCTATGAAAATGCGCCGTATAGCACCCGGCGTGAACCGTTCCTTTGCTGCCGAAAGCTTTCCGTTTATAGATAAATCGCTCTGGACCTCGGCAAGAGAGGAAGCAAGGGACGGCGAGATAAAAAGCGACTTCGAGGTCTACGCCTCGGATATTGACGAGTCGGCTCTCGCGCTTGCACAAAAGAATGCGCGCCTGGCAGGCGTTTCTTCGTCGGTGAAGGTTTTCAGAGCCGACGCGAGAAAAATCCGCGCCGAGGGAAGACGCGCGACGGTAGTCACAAATCCCCCGTACGGAGAAAGACTCGGAACGATAAGAGAGGCGGAGAGCCTTTATCGGGAAATCGGCACTCACTTCCGCTCGCTTGCTCCCTGGCAGGCGTATATAATCACCTCACATAAGGAGTTCGAGCGCCACTACGGCAAGCGCGCAGATAAGGTCAGAAAGCTCTATAACGGTATGCTTCCCTGCTACCTTTACCAGTATTTCAAAAACAAGTAATAAGAAACTTCCTTGCATTCTATCTTACCAAACAAATAAAAAAGTGCCAAAATGCAAACTGCGGCTTGCATTTTGGCGTTTTTTATAGAACGGATATATTATCCGTGGAAAATCTGACCCTTCATATTTTCCGCATTCGGGCAGAAGGAATTAAGGAGCTTTGCAATCTTTGCCGTGCCCTCGAAGATAACCGCGCACTTCTCGCCTTTCTCGTCGAAGACTACCACGACGCGCTTATCCGACTTCTGCGACTCGGAATAATCGTAAAGCCTGACGACGCCCTCGGTCTGGCTCTCGCCCGTGTAGGGAGCGATGTAAAGTGCCTCTTTTATATGTATGGAAACACGGGGAGTCTTGCGTCTTCCCTGCTTGCTTACGCGAACCTTTCCGAGCTCGAGCCTACCCTCACGGAACTCAAAGTAGACGTCGTATTTTACGAGACGCCAGGTACAGAGCACGAGTATAAGCGTCAGAGTCGGTGCTACCGCAAAAAGAGGAAGAAGCTTGGTCGCAATGCAGGCGACAAGACCGCCGATAAAGAACGCGACGTAGAGAAGAATCATTCCGCGTCTTTGCGCCTTTACCTTGCCCTCGCTCTTTTTTTCATAAGAGTATTCCGCATAATTCGGAGAATCAAATTCGTTCATTGTATATCACCTCATAATTTTTTACACATAGATTTTAGCATAACGGAAAACAAAAGTCAAGCCCGAATCTCGGCAAAAAATCTACGCGCCGAAAACAAAGTCCCTCGCTCAGAGGGTGGGATTCTTCTCTGCCCACTGCTCGTAATAGGGAACGGAGACGGTTTCCTCTTTTAAAAAGCGGAATTTCTCCGCAAGGTCGATAACCGCTGACTCGGTCATAGCTCTCGCTATGCGCTCGTTGAGCCCCTCGTGGTAGTCTCCGTCAAGAGAGTCGGGGTGGTCTGCCATCCAGGCGAA
>JAZOMD010000178.1:0-13227 GCA_045653745.1 Eubacteriales bacterium
CCGGTTTATACACTGTTTCAAACAAAGAAACATTCTATAAGGAGTTTAACATGGCAAAAATTATTAACGCAGCTGAGCTTGACCTTCAGGAGCAGCTTGTAGTATTAAACCGTGTTTCCAAGACCGTAAAGGGCGGTAGAATCGCCCGCTTTGCAGCTATCATGGTAGTAGGCGACGGAAATGGACATGTAGGCTACGGCCTCGGTAAGGCAGCAGAGGTACCCGATGCAATCCGCAAGGGTATCGAGGATGCCAAGAAAAATCTTATCAAAGTATCTCTCAACGGATCCACCATTCCTCACGATGTTATCGGTGAGTACGGCGCAGGCAGAGTTCTTCTTAAGCCCGCTGCTCCCGGTACCGGTATTATAGCAGGCGGTACTGTTCGTACCATTCTTGCTCTTGCAGGTATCAAGAACATCCGTGCGAAGTGCCTTCGTTCCTCCAACCCCACTAACGTTGTAAAGGCAACCTTCGAGGGTCTTCGTGCTCTCAAGACTGCTGAGGAAATCGCAGAGCTTCGTGGAATAAGCGTTGAAGACGTAAAGGCATAAGGGGGTAACGAAGAATGGAAAACGTAAAGGTTACTCTCGTAAAGAGCCTTATAGCTTGCAAGAAGGCGCAGATCGCTACCGCACAGTCTCTCGGTCTTAAGAGACCCGGTGACTTCACCGTTCAGGCGAACAACGCTGCACTTGCCGGCAAAATCAAAGTTATTTCTCACCTTGTTAAGGTTGAGACCGTTTAATCGGAATTGAAAGGAGGATACAAAATGAAGCTCCATGAACTTTCTCCTATGGAAGGCTCTACTAAAGAGAGATTCCGCAAGGGCAGAGGCGCAGGTTCCGGCAACGGAAAGACGGCCGGCAAGGGTCACAAGGGTCAGAACGCTCGTTCCGGCGGCGGTGTAAGACCCGGATTTGAGGGCGGTCAGCTTCCGCTTTACAGAAAGCTTCCCAAGAGAGGCTTTAACAACGCAAGATTTGCTAAGCAGTATTCCGTAGTTAACGTACAGTGTCTTAATAAGTTTAATGACGGTGACGTCGTTGACTGTGCAGCTCTTCTCGCAGCAGGTATCATTGCCAAAGCGCTTGACGGCGTAAAGGTACTTGGCGAGGGAGAGATCACCAAGAAACTCACTGTTAAGGCAGCGGTCTTCTCCACTTCTGCTAAAGAGAAGATTGAAGCAGTAGGTGGAAAGACTGAGGTGGTATAATGCTTCAGACTTTAAAGAACGCTTGGAATACAAAAGAAATAAGATCTAAAATTCTTTTTACGCTGCTTATCCTTTTGATTTACCGTGTAGGCACGGTAATTCCCGTTCCCTTTGTAGAGGCAAATTCCTTCGCTGAGTCTCTCGGCGGCACCATTCTCCAGTATATGGATACCCTTTCGGGCGGTGCACTCGGATCGATGACTCTTTTCGCTCTCGGAGTACAGCCCTACATTAACGCATCAATTATCATTCAGCTTCTTGCCGTAGTTTTCCCGAAGGTCGGCGAAATCGCAAAGAACGACAAGAAGAAGATGAACTTTATCACAAGAATTGTAACTATGATTCTCGCAGTCGTTACCGCGGTAGGATATTACTTCCTTCTCCGTAACGGAAACGCATCTCTCGGTATCGATACCTTCCTTACCAGAGCTGCTTACGAGGGCAACGCTCAGTGGCTCTATGCAATCGTAATCATTATGTGCTACGTTGCAGGTGCAGCTCTTATTATGTGGCTTGCTGAGAGAATCAACGAGAAGGGCATCGGTAACGGTATCTCGCTCATACTCTTTGCGAACATCGTTGCAGCAGTTCCTTCCTTCGTTTACAATCTTGCAGGCTTTGCTATCGATACCTATTCTTACCCCAACAATGCTTGGGTCTACGCCCTTGTTTCTACCGTATTCGCTATTCTTCTCGTTGTAGCACTTCTCGCGCTTATCGCGGTTGTTATCTGGTTCACCGGATCCGAGAGAAGAATTCCTGTTCAGTACGCAAAGAAGGTCGTTGGACGTAAGATGTACGGCGGTCAGAATTCCAGCCTTCCCATCAAGCTTAATATGACCGGCGTTATGCCTATCATATTCGCTTCCTCGATAGTCTCCTTCCTTCCCACCCTCTTCCAGATTCTTGAGAGTGCGGGTGCTATGAAGCACGGTGGCTTCTGGGATAAGTTTGCTGACGTGGTTGGCGCTAACGGTGTCGTTTACCCCGTGGTACTCTTCCTTCTCGTTATAGGATTTGCTTACTTCTATTCTCAGATTACCTTTAATCCGATAGAGGTTGCAAACAACCTTAAGAAGCAGGGCGGAGCGATCCCCGGTATCAGACAGGGTAGACCTACTGCAGATTACATCAAGAAGATTCTTAACAAGATCACCTTCGCAGGTGCGCTCTTCCTTGCAGTAATCGCAGTTCTTCCCATCGTACTCGGTCCTCACGCACTCCAGTACTTCTACGAGTGGATAATAGATGCAGGACTTGACGGTGCAGTTTACAACTTCGGCGGTGTGGATTACATCTTCAACGGCGGCAGCCTCGTTCCGAGAGCTGATTACGTAACTGCAGTCGCATCCAACCTCACCTCTGTCTTCTCCTTCAGCGGCACTACGCTTCTTATCGTAGTCGGCGTTGCAATCGAGACCTTCAGAGAGCTTGAGGCACAGCTTACTATGCGTAACTACAAGGGATTCCTTAACTGATTACGCTAAAGAGGTAGCTTAAATGAAAATAATTTTTCTTGGCGCTCCCGGAGCAGGCAAGGGAACTCAGGCGGAGCTCGTATCGGAGAGACTCGGTATTCCTACCATCTCTACCGGTGCGATAATCCGCGCGGCTCTCAAGGCAGGCACCGAAATGGGGCAGAAAGCCAAAAAATTTATTGATGAAGGCGCTCTCGTTCCCGACGACGTAGTTATCGGGATAGTAAAGGAACGCCTTGCCGAATCGGACTGCGACAAGGGATATATCCTTGACGGATTCCCTCGCACCGTTCCCCAGGCAGAAGCACTTGACAAGATGGGCGTTTCTCTTGACGCTGTTGTTTCACTCGAGGTTTCGGACGAAACGATAGTAGAGAGAATGTCCGGCAGAAGGGTTTGCCCGAAGTGCGGTAAGAGCTATCACGTGCTCTATAATCCCTCGCCTCTTGGCGAGAGATGCGAGTGCGGCGAGCAGCTCACTATCCGCTCTGACGACGCTCCCGAGGTCGTGCTTTCCAGACTTGAGGTTTATCATTCCACCACCGAGCCCTTGAAGGATTTCTACAAGGCTAAGGGTGCTCTCCGTATCGTCGAGGGTGCCGAGGAGGTGGAGGAAACCACCAGACGTACTTTCCTTGCTCTCGGAATATGATAATAATCAAGAATTCCGAACAGCTCGAGCTTATGAGAGAGGCGGGTCGTATAACCGCAGAGGCGCGTTTAGTTGCCCGTGATTTAATTCGACCCGGCATCTCAACGAAGGAAATAGACACGGCAATTCACAAGTATATAGTGAAATGCGGTGCAACGCCTTCCTTCCTCGGCTACGGCGGATTTCCCGCCAGCGCCTGCATATCCTTAAACAATGAAGTCATACACGGAATTCCTTCCGAGAAGCGTATTCTCGCAGAGGGAGATATCGTGAAGATTGACGTCGGGGCTCGCTTCCGCGGCTATAATGGCGACAGTGCAAGAACCTTTCCTGTCGGCAAGGTAAGCGATGAGGCCCTGAGGCTGATTTCGGTCACTGAGAAAAGCTTCTATGAGGCGATGAAGTTTGCGAAAGCAGGCAACCGTCTCGGGGACGTTGGATTTGCGGTGGAGAATTTCGTCATTTCAAATGGCTTCTCCGTTGTACGCACGTACACGGGACACGGTATCGGAAAGGATCTCCACGAGGAGCCAGAGATACCGAACTACGGTAGGGCAGGCAGAGGCGTAAGACTGTACTCGGGTATGACGGTGGCCATAGAACCCATGGTCAACCGCGGAGGCGAAGAGGTAAAAGTACTCTCTGATAAATGGACGGTGGTAACCGCGGACGGAAGTCTTTCCGCCCATTATGAAAATACGGTTGCCATAACCGACGGAGAACCGATATTGCTTACCGTTGTAGATTAACTACACAAAACGGCTAAAAAATAGGAGGACATCTTCTTGGCAAAGAACGATTTGATTGAATTTGAGGATTGCGTGGTTGTGGAAGCACTTCCCAACACCGTCTTCAAGGTCAAGCTTCCCAACGGTTACATCGTAACCGCAACTATTTCGGGAAAGCTTCGTATGAACTATATTAAAATTCTCGTTGGTGACACTGTAACCGTTGAGGTATCTCCTTACGATATCTCGAAGGGACGCATCACCTGGAGAAAGAAATAAGTAATTTTTTTGAATTAAAAGAAAGGCAAGGTCATAAAAAATGAAAGTTAAGCCTTCCGTCAAGAAAATTTGCGACAAGTGCAAGATCATCAAAAGACACGGTAAGATCATGGTGATTTGCGAGAATCCGAAGCATAAGCAGCGTCAGGGCTGATTTTCGGAGAGCAGATTTTAAGACACTAAATTAAAAAAGGAGTATATATCGAAATGGCTCGTATAGCTGGTGTTGATATTCCCAACAACAAGCGTGTAGAAATCGCGCTTACCTATATCTACGGTATCGGTCTCAAGAGTGCAAAGGATATTCTCGCTAAAACCGGCGTAAATCCCGACACTCGTGCAAAAGACCTTACCGAGAACGAAGTAGCGGCTCTTCGTGATGAGATAGAGACCAACTACCACGTAGAGGGTGACCTCCGTCGTGAAGTAGCTCTTAACATCAAGAGTCTCGTTGAAATTAACTGCTATCGCGGCGTTAGACACAGAAAGGGTCTCCCTGTAAGAGGTCAGCGCACTAAGACGAATGCAAGAACAAGAAAAGGTCCCGCAAAGACCATCGCAAATAAGAAGAAGTAAGGAGTAAGGCGACATGGCAGCAGTAAAAAAGGTTGTTAAGAAGCGTCGTGAGCGCAAGAACGTCGAAAAGGGCGTAGCGCACATTCGTTCCACTTTCAACAACACGATAGTTACTATCACGGATATGCAGGGTAATGCAATTGCATGGGGCACGTCCGGCGAGATGGGCTTCAAGGGTTCCAAGAAGTCTACTCCCTACGCAGCACAGACTGCCGCAGAGCACGCTGGCAAGATTGCTGTTGATCAGGGCATGAAGACCGTTGAGGTTCTCGTAAGAGGTCCCGGAGCAGGCAGAGAGTCTGCAATCCGCGCACTTGCAACCGCAGGTCTTGAGATTACTATGATTAAGGACGTAACACCGATTCCTCATAACGGTTGTCGTCCTCCTAAGCGCAGACGCGTTTAATTCTTAGGGAGGTAAATGTAAAATGGCAAGATATACAGGTCCTAACTGTAAGCAGTGCCGTCGTGAAGGCTGCAAGCTCTACCTCAAGGGCGAGCGTTGCACCAACGGTAAGTGTGCTTTCGATCACAGAAGCACCGCTCCCGGTCAGCACGGCGCAGCTCGTAAGAAGGTCGGAGAATACGGCAAGCAGCTTCGTGAGAAGCAGAAGGCAAGACGCTACTACGGTGTACTTGAGGGTCAGTTCAAGCACTACTATGAGATGGCAGAGAAGATGGACGGCATCACCGGCCAGAACCTCCTCGGTCTTCTTGAGCGCCGCCTTGACAACGTAGTATACAGAATGGGTATGGCAGCGTCCAGAAAGGAAGCTCGTCAGCTCGTCCTCCACGCTCACTTCACTCTTAACGGTAAGAAGGTAACCATTCCCTCGCTCCTCGTTAAGGCAGGTGACGTTATCGCCGTTAAGGAAACCAGCAAGGAAAGCGTTAAGATCAAGGCTCTCGTTGAGGCTCTTGAGGGTGTTGCAACTCCCAAGTGGCTCGACTTGAATGCAAAGGACGCAGTAGCTAAGGTTGTTGCTCTCCCTGCAAGAGACGATATCGACTTCGAGTTCGAAGAGCAGCTTATCGTCGAGCTCTATTCCAAGTAATCCCTCCGATACCGAGCGAAGAAATTTTGGAAGTTTATTTTGCTTTCATTATTCTTCGCACCGTATCAGTGTTACAGGTCGCCCGAGTTTCGGGCAAAGCTAACTAAAAAAAGGAGGAAAACCCAAAATGATGAACGCAATAGAAAAGTTCAATATAACCGTGAATGAAGTGTCTGAGAACGGCAACGAGGCTATCTTCGTTGCAGAGCCTCTCGTTCGTGGCTACGGCATCACTCTCGGAAACTCTCTTCGTAGAGTTCTCCTTTCCACTCTTCCCGGTTATGCAGCAACCGCAATCAAGATTGACGGTGTCCTTCACGAGATTTCCGCCTGCAACGGCGTAAAGGAGGACGTACCCGAGATAGTTCTCAACGTTAAGGGTATTGTTGCAAAGCTTGAGTGTAACGAGCCCAAGACCGTGGTAATTGACGTTACCGGTCCTTGCAACGTTACCGCCGGAGATATTACTCCCGACGCAGACCTCACTATTCTCAACCCCGAGCACCACATCTGCACGGTAAGCGAGAATGCACGCTTCTATATGGAGATCACCTTTGACGAAGGACGCGGCTACGTTCCCTCTGACGTCAATAAGCAGAACTACCTTGCAAGCGTTGGCGGAAACGTCGGAGCACCTATCGGTCTCATTTTCGTCGATTCGATATTCGCACCCGTATATAAGGTTGAATACAACGTCGAGAATACCCGTGTAGGAAATATCACCGACTACGATAAACTCACAATGAAGGTTCTGACTAACGGAACCATCGGAGCAAAGGAAGCGATATCCCTCGCAGCCAAGGTTCTCAACGAGCACCTCAGGCTCTTCATCGATATGTCTGACGTTGCCAAGAACGGCGACGACATCATGGTCGAGAGAGCAGAAGTAAAGAAGGAAAAAGTACTCGAGATGACCATTGAGGAACTTGATTTGTCCGTACGTAGCTTCAACTGCTTGAAGCGCGCGGGCATTGATACCGTCGAGGATCTTATCAACCGCACCGAGGAGGATATGATCAAGGTTCGTAACCTTGGCCGTAAGTCCCTCGAGGAGGTTATCCAGAAGCTCAATTCTTTGGGCCTTGCTCTGAAGAAAGACGAAGAATAATTAGGAGGAAAAAGAGATGAGAAAACTCGGCAGAACTACTGCACAGCGTAAGGCTATGCTCAGAGGCATGGTAACTCTTCTCCTTGAGAACGGCAAGATTGAGACCACCTACACCAGAGCTCAGGAGGTCAGCGCAAAGGTTGACGAGATGATCACCCTCGGTAAGAAGGGCGACCTCGCAGCTTACCGCGCAGCTCTTGCATACATCACCAAGGAAGACGTAGCGAAGAAGCTCTTCAGCGTTATCGCTCCCGCTTATGCGAGCGTTAACGGCGGATACACCCAGGTTTATAAGATGGGCGCACGCCGCGGAGACGGTGCTGAAACCGCTATCGTAAAGCTTACTCCCGTTAAGGTTGAGGCAGACGCTGAATAATTAAAAACTCACGGCTTGTCCGGAGACGGCGGCAGAGGATTTACCTCTGCCGCCTTTTATTTTTTTCTGTGACTCATCGAAGAAAGCCCGCATTTAAAAGCCTCGGGTGCGTCCGTTTTATTCCTAACAAGATATTCCAAAAGAGGAAAAAACAAAGACTATTCTGGTAAAATCGGCGTATTTTAGGTAGTTTTTGACTTCTTTGCCATATTCTTTCCATTGATTTGTCGGCTATAATTTGGTATAATTATTAAGCGATTTAAAGGAAAGGATGGTATTTTAATGAACAGAAAAAATGAAAAAATCGCGAGTATGGCTCTCGCCTGCCTGACGGCGGTCGGACTCCTCACAGCACCTCTCTCTGCCACGGCTAAGACCTCTTTCGAGAGCGACGCTACATCGGCGCAAAAGAGCGTAATAACGGAGAGCGGAAGCTATGGGAGCACATCATATTACAGAGCACTCAGCAGGAGCTATCTTTCTACGCTCCCCGTCGCGGATAAGCGAGTAAGTGCGTACGAGAGGATAAGCGTGAGCGTCGGCGGTACAAGACTTCCCGTTGACGGCTTCAAGGCAAACGGCGTTGAGTACATACATCTAAAATCCGCCGCAGAGGCTATCGGCGCCTCGTATACTTACAGCTCCTCGCAAAAAAGTGCTACCGTAAAGGCGCGCGGCCTCACTCTCACCGCGACCTCGGGCTGCTACGTCAGCTATGCTAACGACAGATGTCTTTTCGAGATTTCTCCAACCGTCTTGATGAATGACGGCAGACTCTACATACCTGCCGGAATATTTGCAAAAGCGGTCGGCATGACTGTTTCTCGCTCGAGTCGCTCGATGAGCATTTCGGGCTCCTATTCTCCTATCCTCTCGGCGGATAGATTTTACAGAGAGGACGAGGTGTATTGGCTCTCGCGTATTATCAGCGCAGAGAGCTCGGGCGAGCCGCTTCTCGGACAGATAGCCGTCGGAAACGTGGTTCTCAACAGACGCAATTCAAGAGACTACCCGAACACTATTTACGGGGTTATCTTCGATAGAAAATACGGCGTGCAGTTCAGCCCCATACTTAACGGAACAATTTATAACACTCCGACCTACAACTCCGTGCTCGCGGCAAAAATCTGCCTCGAGGGCTACGATATTTCCTCAGGCGCTCTTTTCTTTCTCGAGCCGAATATTTCAACTTCCTCTTGGATACCGAAGAACAGACCCTATCTTTTCACAATAGGCAGACACGATTTTTACAGATAAATATTGTTTATGGCAGAGGCTTTTTATACCTCTGCCATTTTTTATTTATGGGCACGAAACTTTAAAAAACGGGCATTTTGCAAACAATTATTTGCAAAATGCCCTAAAATTATGAAAAAATCATTTTACAGAGAGGTTTACGTTGTCGATGTATGCTGTGAATATTGCCGCGGACTGGCATGCGATTAACACTCCGTTCACCGCCTTGCTCGGCTGATAACCCGACGCCTTGTTCGGGTTAAGGAAGACGTTCGTTGTGCCTACGTTTTCGCCGTCTATATACAGGGTCGCAAGGAAGGTGTCGGCGTCGCCTATAACAACGCAGAGCTCTGCCTTAGCGTCGTTTCCGACGAAAGGACCGCCGTCCTCTTCGGGGGATTGACGGGAGTATCACCCGACGGAGCATCGCCCGGCGAGCTGCTGCCACCGCAGCCTGCCAAAATTCCCGTAAGAGTTGTCAGAATGAGTAAAAAACGCGAGTAGTCTTTTCATAACACGGCTTCCTGATTATTAGTTTGTCATACTTATATTACAAGGCATGTTTTTTTAAAAGTCAAATATATTTTTTATAGACACATTTTCAAAGGAGTTGGCGAAAATTTCTCTAAACCGCTTGAAAATTTCTGGAAAGTGTAGTATACTATTAGAGGAATAATTAAAATACCTTTTGGAGGATTTTTTATGGTATATAATCTTAAGGTAGCAGGCATAGAAAGAGACCTGCCTCTTTGCCCTATAAATGACAAGCTCTATATAGGTGCGTTTATACTTTTCGGAGACATTGAGCTCACCGAGAAGTGTGCGAAGGCGCTCTATGAGAAGGCACCCGAGCACGACGTTATGATAACCGCAGAGTCGAAGGGAATTCCGCTCGTTTACGAGATGTGCCGTCTGTCGGGCAAGAATCGCTACGTTCTCGCGCGCAAGTCGGTTAAGCTCTATATGCGTGACGTCGTTGCCTGTGAAACGAAGTCTATAACCACCGGTGCCGTGCAGACCCTTTACATAAACGGTGACGACGCTGAATATCTTAAGGGCAAGAGAGTTCTTATCGTTGATGATGTTATCAGCACGGGCGGCTCGCTCGCTTCTCTTGAAAACCTTGTAAAGCAGTCGGGCGGCGAGGTAGTAGGAAAGATGGCTATACTCGCAGAGGGCGACGCTACCGAGAGAGAGGACATAATCTACCTTGAAAAGCTTCCTCTTTTTCACGAAAAGGGAAACGAGCTTTAATTCTTCAAAAAAACAATATTTTGTGAAAAGAAACCCGAGAATGTAAACTCGGGTTTTTTTTTTTTGTACCGCGAGAGTTTATTTTCGACAAAAGAGGCAATAATAACTACCGTATAACTTAATACGGAGTACGGTATGCGAATGAATAAAGTCGAAATCTGCGGTGTCAATACTTCAAGGCTGAAAGCACTCTCCGAGGAGGAAAAACGCGCCCTTCTTGTAAAGGCAAGGGCAGGGGACCACGAGGCGCGCAGCAGCCTAGTCGTGGGAAACCTCAAGCTCGTTTTAAGCGTCGTCGGGCGCTTCAATCCGAAAAGGGACAGCGTTGACGACCTCTTTCAGGTTGGCTGTATAGGTCTTATAAAGGCAATTGATAATTTCAATCTTGATATGGACGTGCGCTTTTCCACCTACGCCGTTCCAATGATTATAGGTGAAATAAGGCGATACCAGCGCGATAATAACGCTGTGCGCGTAAGCAGGGGAATGCGCGACCTTGCCTATCGCGCCCTTCAGACAAAGGAAGAAATCGCTCGCTTGGAGCAAAGGGAGGCGAGCACGGCGGAAATAGCAGAGCGTCTCGGAGTTAGCGAGAAGGCGGTAGGCGAGGCGGTGGAAGCGATAGTAGAGCCCATATCCCTCTTTGATTCTGCTTACGGAGACGGCGAGGACACCGTCTATATCATCGACAAGCTCGCCGACGAGAACGAATCCGACGAGGCGTGGATTGAGAGTATCTCCCTGCGCGAGGCGATGAAGAAGCTGTCCGAGAGAGAAATGGGGATAGTGGAACGCCGCTTTTATAAAGGGCGCACGCAGATGGAAATAGCCGAGGAGATAGGAATATCGCAGGCTCAGGTGTCAAGGCTTGAAAAGGGAGCAATAGAAAAGCTGCGAAGATATATGAGCTAATATGAAAATAAAAGAGGCACGCCCCGGGGGCGTGCCTGTTTTTATGAAGCTGCGAGCTTAAATCTTAATAGTAGAGAAGATTTGTTCTGTCGCTTCTTATGTACTGATAGATGATGCCTGCAATTGCAAGTGCCGCAGAGATTGCGATGCAAGGAATGGCAAGAGATGCAAGGCTCTTGGTAAGAGCAAGAGAGAACACCGCAGTAACGGTAACTCCTGCGCCTGCGAATGCGGTTCCGGTGATAAAGAGGAACTTGAAGAATACCGAAACGATAATGGCAAGAATAAGAGCGGTAAGAGCAAAGATAGCAATCTTTGCGATGTCGCCTGCAAGGAACTCTACCTTGGAGAAGGTCTTGATTGCGAAGTCACGAACGTAAGGACCTACGAGGAAATATCCGCACGCCGCGCCGCCGCAGAAGATGATGAAGCGGGGAGCCTTGAACGCGATTACAGCGCCGATTGCCGCTGCTGCAACGATTGCGATACCGGTGACGGAGATGATCCAAACGTCGCTTACCTTATCCGCAAAAAGAGGAACGAGGAAAAGGTTGGTTGCCACGCCTGCGCCTGCCGCAGAGCCGATGATAAGTGCGATTTTCACGAATCTGTATCCCCAGAACGCAAGAACAACTCCGCATACAGCGAGGAGCACGGTGTAGGGGATGAGGTTGCCCTCGAGAAGCTTAACTATCGCTTCGGGTAATTTTAAGAACTTAGCAAGATCTAACATGTTAATATCCTCTATGTATTTTTTTAATTATATTATAGCATACTCTGTTAAATAAAACAAGATCTTTTGTATATTTTTTAAAAATATTTTTTAAACGCACAATTTTTCGTTTTATTACTCGCTACGATATATAAAAAATCCCTCTCCGCCGTTCCGCGGAGAGGGATTTTGTGAAAAAAGTAAATAATTATTTCCAATTTGTGCTTATTTTACCATAATTTCGGATATCAGCTCGCACAGCTCGCCAGGATTTTCTATAGAAACGCCGCCTATGAGGCAGGCCTCGGAGTAGAGTATCTTCGCGTACTTTGCGAGGGTGTCCTTGTCCGATGTGTAGAGGGAGGAGAGCTTTTTCGCTATCGGGTGGTCGACGTTTATCTCGAGCACCGTCGTAGCCTTGGGTATATCCGCATCGGCACCGGGCATTTTCTTTAATACCTTTTCCATTTCAACCGAGAGCTCGCCCTCTGCGGTAAGGCATACCGCGTGCTTGACGAGCGATGCGGTGAAGCGCACGGCACTTACCTCTCCGATTGCTTCCTTCATAAACTCGAGCATCTCCTTGCCGGAGTCGTTTTCCTCGGAGGCTCTTTTCTTTTCTTCCTCGCTTCCGACGTCGATAGCCTCTGCGCTGACGCTCTTGAATTCACAGTCACCGTATTTTCCGAGCATCTTGAGCGCGAACTCGTCAACGTCGTCGGTAAGGTAGAGAATTTCATAGCCGCGGCTCTTTACCGCCTCTACTCTCGGGAGCATTTCTATCTTTTCCACGCTCTCGCCCGAGGCGTAGTAAATATCCTTCTGTCCTTCCTTCATTCCCTCGGTGTATTCCTTCAGGGAAAGATACTTTTTCTCGCCCGAGTTTTTGAAAAGAAGAAGGTCGGTGAGCACGTCCTTGTGCATACCGTAATCGGAGTAGAGACCGTATTTGAGCTGTATTCCGAAGGCGTCGAAGAACTTCTCGTATTTCTCGCGCTCGCTCTGCATCATCTTTTCGAGCTCACTCTTTATCTTCTTCTCGATAGCCTTCGCCATCACCTTGAGCTGTCTGTCGTGCTGAAGGGTCTCTCTTGAAATGTTAAGAGAGAGGTCGGAGGAGTCCACAAGACCGCGCACGAAGCTGAAGTAGTCGGGCAGAAGGTCGGAGCACTTCTCCATAATCATAACGCCGCTCGAGTAAAGCTCAAGGCCCTTCTCAAATTCCTTGGTGTAGTAATTGAAGGGGGCGTGCTGAGGAATAAACATAAGCGCGGTGTAGGTCGCGGTGCCCTCGGATTTCTGGGTGATAACGCGCGCAGGCGCTTCGAAGTCGTAGAATTTCTCGGTGTAGAAGGCACGGTATTCCTCGTCCTTTACCTCGGAGACGGGGCGCTTCCAGAGAGGAACCATACTGTTGAGCGTTTCTATTTCGGTGACGGTCTCGTATTCGTCCTCGGTGCCGTCCTTCTTTCTTGACTTCTCCACGGGGAGCTTTATCGGATAGCGGATATAGTCGGAATACTTCTTGACGAGTGCGCGGAGTCTGTACTGGTCGAGGAATTCGGAGTATTTCTCGTCCTCTGCGTCTTCCTTAATATATAATACTATCTCCGTACCGAAGGTGGACTTGTCGCACTCCGATACC
>JAZOMD010000179.1:0-21258 GCA_045653745.1 Eubacteriales bacterium
TATTTTAGATTTGTACTAATCAGAACCGTGCAGATTTAGTTCAGAGTTTGTCGAATGCGAGCGCAGGCGTACGCGCGTACGTCAAGCAAACACTCGACAAAATATGAGCTGAAGGTGTGTGGTTAATTAAAATAGCGCCCCTCAAAAACGAGGGGCGCTAAGCATTTATTTTAGATTTGTGCTAATCAGAACCGTGCAGATTTAGTTCAGAGTTTGTCGAATGCGAGCGCAGGCGTACGCGCGTACGTCAAGCAAACACTCGACAAAATATGAGCTGAAGGTGTGCGGTTCGTACTATTAGCCTACGAGACCGGAACGCTCTATACCCTGCACAAGGTACTTCTGTCCGAAGAGATAAACAACTACGAGGGGCGCTATGATCATAATACCTGCGGTATTCTTTATAACGTTCTCATAAAGTGTCTTTCCGGCGTATTCGGTACGCAAGTGTTCGGGGATGTTCTTAATCAAGTCAGGCATCATCCAAGGACGCACCTCGGGATTTCCCATAAAGAACAAACCGGTGTAGAACTGGTCGGTCCACTGCCAAGAGAAGGCAAAGAGGAATATGGTAATCATCATAGGTACGGACAGAGGAAGGATAATCTGAATGAAGGTTCTGAAAGTACCAGATCCATCAACATATGCCGATTCCTCAAGCTCGTCAGGAACGCCCTTGAAGAACTGTCTCATCATGTAAATGTAGAGACCATTCTTAAACGCAAGACCGGTGACCGAAAGTATAATAAACGGCCAGAAGGTATCAACAAGCTCGATCTTACCGAATATCAAGGTCAAAATACCGGTTCCGGGAACAGAGATGGGGTCAGCCAAGTCGAAATTAATGAAATGCTTGAGCATCGCAAAATCAAGGGTGCTATGAGGAATGATCATCATTATGACAACCAAGCCCATCACAAGTTTATTTCCCTTGAACTTAAATTTCGAGAGACCGTATCCTACAAGACATGAAACGAAGGTCTGAATCAATGCGCAGGCAAGAGCAAGCACGAGAGTATTCAGGAACGCCTCAAAATAACGGTTATCAATGATTATCCACTTGTAGATTTCAAGCGTAGGTGCTTTGGGAATAAGAGATACCGTAGCATCAACTACGTCAGACTTGCTCATAAACGAGCCAGCTACTTTCGAGAAGAAGGGGAAAAGTATTACGTAAGAAATACCCATCATCAAGATGAACTTAAGAACGCCGACGCCGCCTTTTATCCAAGTGTTGGAAGTTGACAGCTTCTTCTTAAGTCTTTCTTTCACGGAGAGCTTGCCTTCATAGTCAACTGAAATCTTGTTTTTGCTTTCTTTAGTAATAACAGGTTTTGTTGAATCCATTAATCAGCACCTCCTTAATCTCTTCTCTGATAGAACACGAACGACGAAGCAATTGCCGCAACCACACCGATTATCACCATAACTATAAGGAAGTACATCCATGCCATAGCGATCGCAACCTCATCGGCAGGACCGTTATATTTGTTAATGTAAGACATCGCGGGGTTCGTTGTTCTTGTGAACGAGTCGATTATCGTATAAACCGCGTTAACCAAAATCATAGGGGATATCATCGGGAAAGTAATCTTCCAGAATGTCTCCCAGCCGGTAGCACCCTCAATCTGGCACGCCTCGTAAATTGCAGGCGAGATAGACTGCAAGCCCGCAAGGAAGATAAGCATCTGTACGCCGGAATAGTTAATAATGTTGTACACATTATTTACGATTTGAACGACGTATGCAACCAGTTCGCCTCCGACCTTCATACTCGAGAACAACGCTTGTACGTCGAGAACCGAGATAATCTCTGATGCTCCGGAGCTTCCCGAACCATCGTCTATACCGCTACCCGCATTATCCGACATAATATCGGATGCGTTTATGCTCTCCATAATACCGGTAGAAATAATAACCGGAACGAAGAATATCGCACGGAATATAGCTCTACCGAGCATATTGTGGTTAAGAACAACCGCAATGAAAAGCGAGAAAACTATTATTGCGGGAACTTCGAACACAAGCTGCTGAAGTCCGGCAAGAAGAGCAACGGTAAACGCCTTTGTCTCAAACGCCGCTTTATAATGATCGAAGCCACGGAAGGTTAATTGCAGTTGGTTAACTCCTTCTATCTGGATATTATCAACCTCATTAAAGCTGAACCAAACAGAGTCAATAAGAATCGGGAGATATATAAGTACTATACCGAGTATGAAAGGCAGAACGAAGATATAACCGGATCTAGCCTTTCTCGCATCAAGGGAGGATTTTCTTCCGAAAAATGACTTGAAAAATTTCATAACCGGATTTCCCTTGGTTTTATCCAAGTTACCGTCATTAATATTTAAACTATTATTCACAGTTCAATCCTCCTTATCCTTTAATGAAATCATACTTATCGAGAGTAATGCAACCATCCTCGTCGCAAAGATCTGCAAGCTTTTCGTATGCAAGACCGTCAAGCTTGATCTTAACGGAGAACACGTTGTAGTTCAAAAGGAACACAGTAGTTTCCTTGTTGCCGTCAACTTCTCTTTCGTATGTAACCATAACAACGTTACCGTTGTCACAGGTAAAATCGGTAACAACGTAGTCTTTTGCAGTCATTGTAGAATCGGTGATGTATGCGTACTTAGACTTATAATCATTTACGTCATCAGCCTTTAATGTTACCTGCTCGCTACCTTCGCTATACTGTGTAGCATAACCATCGATGACTGCCTTGATGGTTTTATCCAATTCAAACTCTTCGCAAAGAGTTTCAACAGAAAGATTTATTCTTTCTGCGAGAACTCCAAGAATTGCATTGAGATCATCATCAGAAACTTCAAACTTCAATCCTGCGTCAATAGAGCCCTCGACTCTCATGGACTTGATAGCAATATCAATATTCTCAGAAATCTTCTCGCTTACAACCTCTGCAAATTCAGCGATAAGGCTGCGATAATTCGCGTCCATTTCCTCTTTATCGATTATACGTTCTGCCAAGATCTTGGTGTGATCTACTATTCTATAATTCTGGAGATCGCCCAATGCATCGTTTATAGTCTTATACTGCGAAACGATCTTCTCGAACCAGTTGTTATAGTCAACACCGTAATAATCCGAAAGAATAGGATCGTTTTTCAGATAATTGGTGTTTTCCATACAAAGAATGTAGTAGAGCGATGCACCGTTCTCTATGGAACGAAGAATTTCATACTCAGGAGATCCGGAATAGTTAAGAGGAGATCCCGTGTAATTAATGTATCCGTGAAGAACCATGCCATAGAACGGAACTGTATAAGAAGTTACGTTGTAATGGCTGGAATCTATGGGAGCCTTAAGAACGTGATCAAGATATTTAAGAGTGTAAATATTTCCCTTTTCACCCATCAAGCTGTACTTCTCTGACATCTTTCCAAGAAGAGCTGTGATGTTATTCAAGCTTTCCTCACGAACCAATGCGTTTTTCTTGTCAAAGTTGGAGTTAAGATCAGATGTAAGGGTAGAAACAGAGAGTGTAGTAGCTCCGTAAGATGAATACTTCTTATCGAACTTTGTATAAAGCTTATCCAAAGAATCGGAAGAAATTACAAGAGCAAACATTGACTCAAATCTCTGGTTAACAGAGTTATATTCCTGCTTAGATGCGTAACGGTTATCAACCATGCAAGCAGCAATTCCTCTGCGGCCTACACCGTCGAAGGATGCTGTGTTGTTAATGTACATGAAATCGAAGTCAGGATAAACGCCGAAGTTACTGTCTTCATCAGCAGAAGCGTTTTTCGCATTTTCAAGCAGTGCTTTGAATCCGCGCTTGCCGCCTACGGAGCTTTCCCACTTAAGCTTTGCAGGATAAGTGCTGTGCATTCCGCCATTTGCAAAACCGGTAAGCTTGAAGTTAATATTTTTGATATTTTCTATTTCTTTAGCGAGTGCTCTGTATTTTTCGGCAAGAGCTCTGTTCTGATCTATCTCGTCTTGACGAAGCTCGTGATGTTCAAGCTTTTCAATCTCATCAGCAGCGGCATCATACGCTGCCGCCTTGTTGTTGAGTGTTCCGATTGCATCAGAGAACTCTCGATACATCTTCTCCACATCCTCAAACGAGGTAAGTGATTCCGAAACCGTTACAGGGAACGAAAGAATCTTCTTTATTATGTCAATAGAGCCAAGTGCCTCAATGTAAAGAGGTATATCAGGCAAGATTTCACTGTCTGCGATAAGCTCGATTACACCGTTTTTCTCGAGATATTCTCTGTAATAGGTTGCCATACCTACGTAATCAGCAAGATAACCGCTGAAATCAGCATCAGCAGCAGTTGCCTTTGCATAAACTTCGTGGTCAACCAACATAGTGTATCTTGTTGTTATATCGCCTTCATACTTCGCCTCGGTAGCTATGGTATAGGATCCAAGACCGGAGACAGAAACAGACTTCGAAAGGTCGTATGTATCAGTGGGGAAAGGCGTGAACGAGGAGTACACAGAGATGTACTTGTGCGTACCGCCACCGGAAAGATACGTAAGACTTGCGAGAGAAGATCCCTGCTCTATCACTGCAAAGAAACCATTGGTAACTCTTGAAAGATCAGAAGAATATCCGTTTCCGGTTGAAGCAGCTTCATTAACAAGTCCATAAACGGGCATTATAAGCTGTTCGCGATGCTGACCGGTTACGTTTGCATAGCAATAATCCGAACCGTACATCGGTATACCTTCTCCGAGAGTTATTGCTACGCTGGTCTTATCACTGGTTGAACCGAAATAGAAATCTTCGAACTCAACGATAGTGCCGCTTCCGTCGGGGAAGAATACATAACCGTCATTATCCATATCACCCGTACCAAAATATTTGAGAGGGGTAATACTAGTTAAAGAAATGAATTCACGTTTGTAGTCTATACAGTTTTTGGGGATGGATACCAAAAGATCGCCATTGTCATCAAGCGAATAACACAATGTAACCTTAAAGTAAGGTACATCTATACTGCCTGCGACATAGCCACACTCTTCCTCTGATGCCGAAACATCATCCATAGTAAAGCTTGGACAAGTAAGCTTAAGCGCTTTATCTATAATACGAACATTTGTAAGTGTGGTGTCTCCGGTTGCAGCTCCATCCAAAACCATTACTACCTTTCCTTCACCAAAGGCTGTAATAGCATCGGCCATCGCAGTGTTATCACCGAACACTGCGGGGTCAACAAAGCTGTATTTGTTAAAGAAGTTCTTAAGCTGCGAAGCAAATTCCACAACACTCTGGCTAGTCGAGGTCTTATTAACCTCGTCATATTTTTTCGCATAATTAACCACGGTGTTGATCGTATCGATGATCTCCGACCTCTTGTAAAGATTTTCTTCAGGTCTGCTTTCATCAGCCTCAAGATGATCTTTAACATTATAGGAATGAAGCTTTTCACCGTCACCGTCAATAGGAGCGATTTCAGCATTGAAATCACCGTATTGTTTCTGCATAAGAGCTGCAAGATTATCAAACATAGGATAAATTACAAGCTCGAGAGCGGTTGAATAAAGCATCGCACCGGGAGCAATAAATGCATCCAAGGCAGAACCGAGAATATACTCGACAGCCAATCCGTCCTCAGTTCCGGAAACAACAGGAGCCATGGCATTCTGTTCTATCCAATAGAGCGTATTAAAGTCACCGGTTCTGGAGGTGTTTGCTGCCTCGAAATATTTAAGCTCGATCTGGCTAAGCTTATCGTCTCCGATCGTTACAAATGTTCCGCCATCTTTAGTACTATATGCGGGATCATAAGGATTACTAGTAATAATCTGACCGGTAAGAGTATTCTCGTAGTACATAAGGCCCGTGTAGCGATTTACGTACACAGCAGCGTTAGCGTACTTGACATAGTCGATATAGCCCTTGGAGAGCTCATAATCAAGAGTCTCTCTTGCATTTGTGAAGGGGAGAACCTCTTGACCATCCCTATCGGTAAACTTGGATCCGTAGAGACGGTAATCTTCACAGATTTCCTGAACAACTTCGCCTTCGATTTCTTGGGGTTCCGCAATTACCTTTTCAATGTTAGCCTCTTGCGCCGAAGAAGAAATCGGAAGCACGGCAACCATCGTTGTGAACAACATCACGAAGACAAGCGCAGATGATATTAACTTTTTAATCTTCATTATTTTTCCTCCTCATACTACGCCAATCTGCTGAACAGCTCAGTGATTATCGCTATAACGAAGGTTATCATCTTCATAACAAGGCTCGAGAAGAGTATTGCTATGAACATAATTATAGCCATCGCAACAATAGAACCAAGCGTTGCAATTACGTTCTTGCTGGTTGAGTAATCGTGAGTAACAACCATACCAAAGAACAGCAGGATTGCAACCCAAACATAACCAAAGGCAACAAGCAGACTTACTATCGAGCCTTCGGAAATGGTAAGAACGTTAGTGAGAATAGTAGAAACTGTTACAAACAACGGAAGGGGTGCAAGCGAATAGCAGGTCGCAACGAAGATATCCTTCATACTTCCCTCTCCGTCAAAGAGTGTGGTAAGACACCAGTTGCCGACAACCCACAGAAGAATGGGAACCAAAACAGAGATAACCTGAATGAATACAGTCGAATAAGTGTCTCTCGGGTTAAACATATAACCTCTACCGATAGCCTGATAGAAGAACGAGGCAATGGTCACTCCAAGTATGGTAACACCGGCTCTGACAGAACCTCTCTTTTCATGCTTCAAATCCCAGAATCCATCGAAGGGATGGAATACGAGATGGAATACATACAACAGTTCCTCGCCGTAGGTTCTCTTTCCTACCTTGAGAGAGGTCGCCTTGTTTTTCTTCTTTGCCCAGCCAAGCAGCTTAGCAACAACAACAAGCAAGATTATTGCTCCCGCAACAAGAAGAAGCATATAATCAGCTATCATGCTTTTTCTTATCTCGGCAAATGCCTTCGAGTAATATTCGGTCTCGTACGCGCTGGAAAGCATCTCCATCGCCTCTTCGTATTTGCCCTGGTTGAAGAGAGCTTTACCGATACCTATATAAGCAAGATCGAAGTTATTGTTGCTGGTAAGTACGTTTTGCCAGTTTGCAATTGTCTCTGAATAATTGTGGTTGTTCTGGTTGCGAAGAGCCAGCATGATCATATCGCAGTACTCAGTGGGATGATAAACAATTACCTTGTATCCTGTCTCACCGGTATTGTCAAGAAGTACGAGGTTGTAAGACACATCCTCTACTCCATCACCGTTATCGTCGGTTCCCTTACCAACCATCTGATACGTCATAGCAACGTAACTTTTACCGTTACCAACCTGGTCACCTATGTCACCGAATGCGAAGAGAAGGTTACCGTTTTGGTCGTAGGTATAAAGTCTTGATCTCTTGGAGTCAAGTATAGTCCATGAGCCCTCGGGACCCATCGATATATCGATAATATTGGACACGTCTTTGGAAGTCGCACCAGTTGTAGAAAGCACAACCTCTCCACCGGGATCGAAGAAGCCGTTACGTTTCATTATCTCAACACCCATAGAGTTGAGCTTTTTAACGGGAGAATAGGTAGCCTGCTTACTCTTGATAGAATTAAACTGCTGAGTCAAATCATCGGCATCCGTAAAGTTGATAGTAACGTAAACGAAGCCGGCATCATCAACTGTTATGTTATTGAAAGGAACTGCGAGGTTCTTGGATGTTTTGTCAAGATCATCCGCGCTCTTGAAGTTCTCCCAAATCTGGTCGATAACGCTCTTGGTTACCTTCTGTGCTCCGATAAATCCGGTGAAGATACCTTCATTTGACATTACCATAACGCCATCACTACAGTTGTTAGAAATTGCGAAGATACGTCCGTAAATATCAACCGCCATAGCTGTAGGAGTGAAATCACTGTCATCAAGCAAGGCGTTTTTCGGCTCCTCGATAGTTCTCACATACTCGAGATCTCTATCGAATACTACAATACGCTTGTTTTTAGTATCACAAACAAACACGTGGCTGGATCCGTCAACCATCTTGGTGGGATCGGTAACAAACACACCGGAAGGAGTGTCGAACTTTTGAGTTCTGCCATACTCATCGGTATAGGTCTTTATTATACCGACGGTCTTGTAGTCTCTGCCGTTAAGAACTACTATACGGTTGTTTCCGGTATCTGCAATATAGAGATTACCTTCATTATCAGCAACCAAATCTTTCGGTGACGAAAGCTCGGTATTTCCGAATTTGGTAATATCGGAATAATAGTAAAGCTTAGCGGCCGTGAATTTTTTGTTATCGGAAGCTATAACTACGTCGGAAAAATCTTTTTCATAGAGCTCTGTATAAGCTGCTTTGAGTGATGTTCCTGCGAAAGCACGCACACCGATGCGAGTTATGTTTTCGCTCAAAACAACGTTCTCGATAGCGCTAAATACCTTTGCAACAGCAGCTCTGTCCTCGTCAGACTCGACCTCTTCCTTTGTAATCTCAAATGCGCCATCAGCGATTTCGGTTACAGGAATGTCTTTGTAAGTTGCGGGGATGACAATCGACTTTACAACTGTTTCGGTATTGTTGGAAAAACCAACAACCGTATAATACGTTTCGTCATCGCTAAGCTGGAACTCAAGTCCTTCAGAAGTGAACTCAATTCCGGAGGGCGTGGTATCCATACCATCGCCGTTCCAGATAGCAACATTGCCGTCTGCATCGTAGCTCCAATAATATCCGGCAAGCAAGCCCATCGTACGCGAATCATAAGTCTCAACGTCGGGGGTGTATGCGTGAGGAGATGCAAGAGGCTCACCGTCTATGGAATAGGTATATGTATCGTAGGATTCATATGCCACGGGAGCGATAGTGCCGAAAAGCAATATGCATACAAACGCGAGAACTAATACTTTAGTTATTCTACTTTTCATTTCTGCCCTCCCAATTAGTCTTTCATACCCGATGAACCCATTGTCTCGATAATCTTACTCTGGTTGATAACGAATATCGCAATAGGAACGATCATCATAATAACTATCGCTGCCGCACCGGCACCGGAACGGGCAATACCACCCGAAACGATCTGGTTGATAGCATAGTTGAACGTCTTAAGCTCCTCGGAATGGATGTAGATAGACGAACCCGAGTTCCAAAGAGACTTAAAGCACTCGATCATAAGCGTGAGCCACGCGGGTTTAACCATGGGCATTGCTATGATAAGGAATGTACGGAACTCGCTGGCACCGTCAAGACGTGCAGACTCAAGAACCGTATCCGGAACCGATGTCTCCATGAACTGCTTCATAAGGTAAAGACCCATCGTGGTTGCCATCGAAGGTACTACAATAGAAAGGTAAGTATCGACCCATCCGAAAGAAGAAAGGATGATGAAGTGTGTTACCTGGTTAACCGTAGAGTGGAACATAAGGGACATGACGATAATCTGGAATATCGCGTTTCTTCCGGGGAAGCGAAGCTTTGCAAGGGAGTATGCCGCCATAGATGCGAATATAAGGTTACCGAGAGTACCGCAGATAGTGATAAACACGGTGTTGAATATGTATCTTGAGAAGGGCACCCAAGCGTCTCCCATGAGGGAGAAGAGCTCGCCGAAGTTAGCAAACGTGGGGTTGATAACGTAGAAACGAGGGGGGAACATAAAGAGCTCGTCAAGAGGCTTCAGGGACTGAATTACGACGTAGTACATAGGAACGAACATAAATACGCCGAGAACGGTGAGCATAAAGGTTATGCCCGCGTCACCGCCCCTGGAACGGTTGAGTATGACTTTATGGCCACGTATTCTGATTTTCTTCATCTTTTTTTCGTTCGCCATATTACTCACCTACCTTAGAAAGAGCCTTCTTTATAAGAATGTTAGATGCAAACATCATTATAAAGAGTATTACGGCAATCGCAGAAGCGTATCCTACCTCGTAACGCTGTCCACCGTAGTCATCAAGGTGGTGCATTATGGTATGCGCCGCATAGTCAACAGAGGGGAATCCGCAAAGCGCGGTAACGACGCCGCCAAAGCCGAACGAGTTCGTTATAGCAAGCACCGCACCGAACATCATCTGCGGTCTCATAGTGGGAAGGGTTATAAACCAGAGCTCCTGCCAACGGTTCTTGATACCGTCAACCGCTGCTGCCTCGTACATAGAACGGTCAACCGTCTGGAAGCCGGCTATGAAGGAAAGGAACGCGGTACCGAGAGAGGTCCAGAGCGCAACTACTATACAGAGAGGCATTACGTATGCAGCGTCCTCGAAGAAGAGGATAGGCTGATTTATAAGGCCGAGGTTCATAAGCGTTGCGTTTGCCCAACCGTAAGAGTCGGAAGCAAAGAGCGTCTTCCAAATCAGGTAAACCTGACCGGAAATAGAGGGTGCGTAGAAGATAAGGGTTACTACCGCACGGATTTTAGGTGCAAGCTCGTTTACGAACCACGCTACGAGAAGCGAGAGAAGGTAGGAAACGGGGCCTGTTACCGCTGCGAAAACGAGAGTGTTCTGTACGGCAAGCATAAATATCCCGTCGTCAAGGAAGAGTCTCGTGTAGTTCTTGATACCTACGAAGCCGGGCATTTCAAGCATATTGAAGTCCGTAAGGCTGAGTATCATGGAAAGTACAACGGGAAGAACCGTAAATACTATGAAAAGAAGAAGGAAAGGTGCGAGCATAAAGTACGCTGTCTTATTGTTTTTCATTTCCTTCCAGGTCCATTGCAGCTTCGACATCTCGTCACGAGCCTTAGGCCTTTCAAGCGCCTTTGGGGTCTCGTCTGCAACAGTGTCGACGGTGCTAACGTTTTCTTGTGACATTTATTGCTCTCCTTTCTTTATTTTGCAAGCTGCTTCGGAGGAGGCGTAAGTGCCTCTTCCTTGCTGGTAGCGGTAGGAAGATTGAACTCTTCTCTCTTACGCGCTATTTCGCCGTTGATAGCGGGTATGTACGAGAGCATTGCCTCGTAAGGAACCGCGCCGTCGTTGTACGCATCAAGGAATGCGAACTTCATATATCTCGAGTAGATATAAGAGCCGGGATAGTTAACTATCGCGTTAAGGTTTGCCATCTGGTCGTGGATTGCAGCCTTCTCGCTTGCAGTCCAGGAAAGGTTGTTGATAGCGTCGATGTTTGCAGTCTCGTACTTAGCCGCAGGACCGATAAGGGCAACTATCTTGTTACCGTAGGTAGCCTGAGCCTCAGCACCGGTGTGCCACTGCATAAACTCCCAAGCTGCCTGATAGTCATCACAGCCGTTGGGAATGATGCTCGCGCTGACGCTTGCAAGAGAGTCGTAGTTAATGCCGCCCTCGGAATGCTCGTTGTAAGAGCCGGGAAGCGAGGAGAACTCCCAAAGACCGCCAAGCTCGGTTGCGAATATAATGAGAGTGTTATAGGTACTGATGTAATCGCTGATCAAGAGAGGCATCTCACCGGTTCTGAAACGGTTGGACGCATCGAACGAAACGGGAAGCGAGTAATCGGTGTAAAGACGGCAAACGAATTCAAACGCCTCAAGTGCGATATCCGAGTCAAGGTCTATCTGAGAGCCCTCCCACTCGGGATAAGGATAATAGGTGTCTGCACCGACAACGTCGTTGGTGTACTTCCACATATTACCGCCTCTCTGATACATCATGAAGTCAAGAGCGGAGATGTAGGATACACCGATGGTCATGTTGTTGGTCTGAAGGTCGGGAAGGATTGCAAGAAGCTCATCCCAGGTCTCGGGAACCTCCTTACCAAGCTCTGCAAGAACGTCCATACGGTAGAACATCATTGCAAAGGACATCGTAAGCGGTACACCGTAGGTCTCGCCGAGAAGCTCGATGGTGTTAATAGCCGCGGGAGAGAAGTGGTCCTCTCCGGTATAGGGGTTAACCATAGCCGCGTTGAAGCTCGAGGAAACGAGAGTGTAGCCCTCAGCCGCCATATCTCTGCCGGCAATCTCAGCATCGGTAAATCTGTGAGTTGCGCCGGTTGCGTCTTTATATAAATTGGTAGTGAAGATTGCTCTCTCCGCCTCGGTCATGGTGGAATCCTTGCCGTTGACGCCTACGATAGCTTCTCTGATAGCGTAGTTAATTACTTCAGCAGAGCCAAGACCCATATAAACGTCAGGTCCTCTTCCCGCAAGTATCGAGGGAAGGAGCGTGCCGGCAGTGATAAGCTTAAGCGAAACTGCGTGGCCCGAGGTGTTGGTAAATCCGTTCTCGGAGTCTATCATCGTACGCCAGATCTGAGACTGGTCACGACCCGTAGCAATCCATACCTCTACGGTAGAGGTATTCTCGTCGGGAATCTTGGTAAGACCCATCTGGTCGTATTTGGTAAAGAAAGAATGTATGAAAGAGGAAATCTCAAACCAGAGAGACTGGAAGAAGTTAGACTTTGCGCGAGGAAGCTCTGCCTTGCTGGCGGCAGGAACGATGCCGATATTATCAACAACAAGAGTTCCCTTTTTGGAGTCGTTTACCCAAGTACCGAGAGTACCGAGGTGCGTCTTAAGAGAGGACATGTTTGCGGCGATATCCTCACCGTCCTCCGAGCCCATCGTATCAAGGATACGGGCAACGGTATCAAGGGTTGCAAGGTGCGAGCCCGTGGTGCCGCTGAGTGCTTCAAGCTCGTCTGCAATCTCCTCAAGTCTTATAGCCGACTCAAGAAGGGTAACGAGTACGTCAGGCATAGTGCCCTTGAAGTTATAGTCCTGGTTCTCGTCAGGTGCGGAGCCGGTACGCTGAAGAATACGAAGGTAGCAATCGTTAACCTTGTTAAGGATACCCTCTACCTCGCGGATGTAGTCACGCATATCACCGAGAGAGCACTCAAAGTAAACGGTGTACTCCACGCCCGCCTCGAAGTAGAGCTCGAAGTTACGCTTCGCCTGTCTCTTTACGTTCTCAACTACGTTTCCGTCAGAGTCTATGTATTTGCCGTCCTCATTCTTGCCTGCTACGTCGAGAACGTTTCCGTCCTTATCGTAATATGCGTAGTAGCCGATGTACTCGGACTGCCATTCGTCACTGTAATCAAAGCGCGCGTTCTGAGCCTCCGCGAACGGAACGGTTGCGGTAATGGTACCGTCCTCGCTCCTATATCCGTACTGACCGCCGGAGAGCTTGATGGTACGGCAGATGAACATACCCTGAAGGGCGTCCTGTCTGTATCTCATAGCGAGCTTATACATACCCGACTCGTTTACGGTGAACTTATAAGCTGCCCACTGACCTACCGCGCTGTAGCTCGTCTCACCAATAACGTTGAAGAGCTGCGCCTTGGAGCTGATGGGGAAGTTAGCCGAGGAGTCGTTAGCGTTGCTGGGGATAACCGAGGAGTCGGAAACCGCATCGGGGAACTCTGCCTCGAGTCTTACTATGCTGCCCGTAGCCTTATTTTTATCAGCGTGGAGCGCAAGGTAGTCATCGTACTTAAGGGTAGCAGAATCCGCAGAGGGTGCGGAGTCGTCGTCGAGGTCGGTTGCACGCTTGAAGGTTATCGACTTGATAACCATAGGCTCACGCTCTGCCTCAAGGGTGATAGTATGCTCACCGTAAGGAAGGTAGAACGCAAAATAGCCATCGTGGTATCCCGAGTTATCGCGGCAAATGTAGGTAGTCCATTCGGGAGACTCAAGGGACTCGGGAGACATGGGGTTACCGTTAATGTCCGCGGTAATCTTATAAACGGTAGTCTGCTGCATGAGCTTGTCACCTTCCTCGTAGGTCTTGGTGACGAACTTGCAGTATCCTCCGTACTTTTCGTTTTCCTCGTCGTATCTCACCTTGGTGCCCACCTTTGCACCAGCAGGTGCCTCGACGGGGTCAAGGGTGTAGACGTTATTGTATGCCCAGTTCTTATCAAGCGAAACGCTGCTGACCTCGCTGAAGGGCACCTTGCCGTCTATCTTGAGCTTACGCTGAATAGCACTGACGCTACTCTCCGAGGTCTTTGCGCTGTAATACTCAATGTAGAGGTAGTAGAGACCTTCCTCTCCGTTGGGCACGGTGAAGTTCCAGGACGCGTTGCCTGCAACCACCTTACCTGCAGAGTTGGTAACGGTAGCAGGGAGATAAAGCGCCTCGTCCTTCTCCTGCTTGGTGAGCGCACCGCTTCCGTCGGTCGCAACGTAGAAGCCGTCCCAATCCTCAGGGAAGCACACAGGGCTCTTCCCTACGATCACGGCGTCTCCGCTCGAAAGCCCCGATCCGATGACGGAATCCTCGATAAGGTCAATATCGATTTCGTATTCACCTTTACCTGCGTTCACGCCCTTATAGTCGGCAATGTAGTCGTCGTAGGACGAGGTGCCGATAAGAGCCTGCATCTCCTCGAGAGTAGCCGCCGTGCCGTTAGGCTTGAGTCTTATCTCTTCGCCGGCCGCAAGTGAGGTGATGCTGAGCGCTCCGAGAATGAGCGTCACAGAAAGAAGCAAACAGGTTACTTTCTGAAACATCGTTCTTTTCATTTGCTGATTTCCTCCAAAAATTCGTTGAATAAAAACGGTTCTGCGCGCCGTTCCGAGCGCACCGTTAATATACGTATAAAAATTATAGCACACGAAACACTGAAAGTCAAGACAAAAAATATCGCCGGTCCGAGCGTGGGCGCGCCGTGTTGTGGTAATATTTTCCACCCATTTCCGATAATGCAAACTATACTTTACAAAGCCGCAACGGGTTTCCTGGCAAAAAACAATTAAAGTAATTTAAATTTACTTATTTGCGCCCATTTTTGGCGATAATATTGCCATTTGCCGCCTTGATGTAAATTATATTTACTTTAAAACACGCTTTTCGGGGTTTTCGGACTTTTTTCGCCTTAAAAATTTTTATGTGCAACCTGCACAAATTATGAACGGTTTTTTCTACACATTAAAAATTGCGTAAAAAAGCACTCCGCCCCCCAAAAAGGGTGAAACGAAGTGCTCAATATTTAATATTTAATTATAAAGGAAGAAAATCCGAAGGCGAAATAAGCGGAATTTGGGTGCCGTTTTAGCCGCTTATTCTATAATTCCGCCGAAGCAAATTACCCCGTTATCATACAAAACGGCAGACTGCCCGGGAGCCGCCTTTACCGCCTCGCAAAACTCGAGCGTTACCCTTCCCTCGCCGTGGAAAACCACCGTCGCAGGCAGCATTGCCGCCGTATAACGGAGCTTGCAAAGAAGGTTGCGCCTCTGTCCTGCCGCCGGCTCGGAGATGCCCGAAAAGACGGTATCGGAAACCTCTACGGTGTGCCTTCCGAGCAGGCGCGGAGCAAGGGTAACGGTATTATTTTCGGGGTTGATTTCCGTAACGAACATACGCTCTCCGAGCGCAATTCCAAGCCCCTTTCTCTGCCCTACCGTGTACCTTATTATACCCTTATGCCTGCCGAGGATATTCCCTTCCGTATCTATAAAATCACCCTCGGGCGATTTACCGAGCACGCTTTCCACGTATTCCGCGTGCCCACCGTTCGGAAGAAAGCATATTTCCTGACTGTCGCGCTTCTGTGCCGAGGATAGCTCCATTCGCACTGCCGCGGCACGCACGTTTTCCTTATCCGCATCGGCAAGAGGAAGAAGCAGCATCGCAAGAATTTCCTCGGGAAGCCTGTAAAGCATATAGCTCTGGTCCTTTTTCATATCCGAGGCGGCTGCTACCGCGTGTCTTGGAGAGCTTTCGCCGCCAAGTGCGACTATGCGTGCGTAGTGACCCGTGGCAATTTTATCGAAACCGTACTCCACGGCGTATTCGTATAGGCGGCGCATCTTGACGCGCTCGTTACAGATTATGCAGGGGTTTGGCGTTCTCGCGCTCGCGTACTCGCTGACGAGATTAGCCTTTACGACCCTCTCAAAATCCTCGGTGCAGTCGATTTCCACGAGCGGAATTCCTATCTCCTCTGCCGCCGTGCGTGCCGCGCAAAGCTCGGTATATTCGTGCATTTTAAGCACCGCGCCGACGACCTCGTGCCCCTCGTCAAGAAGAACTCTTGCCGCAACCGCGCTATCAACTCCGCCGCTCATTCCTAAAAGAATTTTCATCAAAAAAACTCCAAATCAACAGTTTTTGCAAACAATTGTTGTCAAATACCCTATATAATCAGACAGCTCCCGTGTTTTTTCGGGAGCTGCACAATTTATTCCTCGTGAGACTTCTCTATCTCAAAATCAACCGGTCTGCCTATCTTGCCGTAGTAATCCGCAACGGCGGTCTTGATAGCCTCCTCGGCAAGCACCGAGCAGTGAATCTTCACAGGCGGAAGCCCCTCGAGAGCCTCAACGACGGCACTGTTCGTAAGCGCGAGCGCCTCCTTCACGGTGTGTCCCTTTACAAGCTCGGTAGCCATCGACGAGGTTGCTATTGCCGCGCCGCAGCCGAAGGTCTTGAACTTGCAATCGGTGATAACGTCGTTTTCGTCTATCTTGAGATACATCTTCATTATATCGCCGCACTTTGCGTTTCCTACTACTCCTACGCCGTCGGCATTCTCTATCTCACCAACGTTTCTCGGGTTGGTGAAGTGGTCCATTACCTTTTCACTGTACTTCATAATCGCTTCTCCAAATGTTTTAATTCTTAATTTTCGTTTTTAAACGGTTTCCTTTTTCACTATTTCTTCCCAAAGCGGGCTCATATTACGAAGCTTTTCCACAATTTCGGGAACCTTCTCGAGAATATAATCAATATCCTCGTCGGTGGTATCGTGGGAAATAGAGATACGGAGCGAGCCGTGCGCCTTCTCGTGAGGAACGCCCATAGAAAGAAGGACGTGCGAGGGGTCGAGCGAGTCCGAGGAGCAGGCAGAGCCGGTCGAGGCACAAATGCCTGCGATATCGAGCCAGAGAAGAAGACTCTCGCCCTCTATGAACTCAAATCCGACGTTGACAATGCCGGGAAGCCTGTTCGTTCTGTGTCCGTTAAGCTTGGAATAAGGAACCTTGGTAAGCTCGGTTATAAGGCGCTCGCTCATCGCGCGCACTCTTGCAAGCTCGGGAGCTCTGTCCTTAGCTATCTCAAGCGCCTTTGCAAGACCTACTATATAAGGAAGGTTTTCGGTACCTGCTCTCTTGCGCTTCTCCTGACCGCCGCCCTCGATGAGGTTGGATATAACGACGCCCTTACGAATGTAAAGAGCACCGATACCCTTGGGTGCGTGGAGCTTATGACCCGAAAGAGAGAGCATATCCACACCGAGCTCGTGAAGGTTGATATCAACGTTTCCGACAGCCTGAACCGCATCGGTGAACATAAGAGCTCCGACCGAATGCGCAATCTCGGTTATTTCCTTTATCGGCTGAATGGTGCCGACCTCGTTGTTTGCATACATTACCGTAACGAGTGCGGTCTTGTCGCTTACGGCTGCACGGAGCTCGTCCAGAAGCAAGACTCCGTCAGAGTCAACGCCGACGTAGGTTGCGGTAAAGCCCTCGCGCTCGAGCGCGGCTACGGTGTGCAGCACCGCGTGGTGCTCTATCTTCGAGGTAACTATATGTGTTCTTCCCTTCGCCTTCATACGCATCGCCGCACCGCGGATAGCCCAGTTATCCGACTCGGTACCGCAAGAGGTGAAGTATATTTCCGAGGGGTCTGCGCCGAGAACGGCGGCTACGCGCGCTCTCGCGTCGTCAAGTATATCCTTTGCATCTCTGCCCTTCTCGTGAAGGCTCGAGGGGTTTCCCCATTCGCTGTTAAATACGGGGAGCATCGCCTCCACCACCTCGGGATAGACGGGGGTGGTTGCAGCGTTATCTGCATATACGAATTTTTTCATATCAATTTCCTTTTTAAGTGTCAGGGCAGCGCGCGTCGGTACTAACCTCGTATTCGCTTATCCGAGCGTCTTTTTTCTCTGCCGCGATATATTGTATACTATTTTTGTGGATATTTCAATAGTTTTCTAAAACTAATTTTGTTAACTTTCTATGAACCCGCGATGGGCGTCACACGAGGCGCGAAAGAGAGTGGCTGCTCGCTTTTTTCCGAAAACGGAATTTTGAACTCGGGAAATGAAGAAAAATGTAATAAATCAAAGATTTTGTACTATGACGGTATAAAGAATCAAAAAGAAATGCCAGACGCAAGATTTGGAGCAGTAGCGCCAAATCGCAAAAAAGAAAGGACCGTCAATTCGGGGAAAAGAACGGTCCTTTCGCACTGAATATTCGATTTTTTGGTCAATCCTGAGTATAGCGTTCTGCCTGCGTGGAGAAAAGCATATGGTATTTACCGCGGAGCGCCATAAGCTCCTTATGACTTCCGACCTCGGCTATTCTGCCACCGTCGATAACGACAATCTTGTTTGCCCCGACGGCACTCGAGAGTCTATGCGAGACGAAGACTGTGAGCCTATCCTCGGCGAGCTCGGAGAATCTGTCGAAGACCTCGCGCTCGGCTATCGCATCGAGTGCGGCGGTAGGCTCGTCGAGAATAAGGATATCCGAATCCTTATAGAAGGCACGGGCAACAGAAAGCTTCTGCCACTGACCGCCCGAAAGCTCAACTCCGTCCTCCTCGAACATTCTCGTAAGAGGCGTTTCGTAGCCGCGCGGAAGCTTCTCTATAAACTCGTCGGCATTTCCCTCCACTGCCGCCTTTTCAACCGCCTCGTCCGAGGGGGTGCGGCTTATATCACCGAAGGTTATATTATCGGATACGTTCACGGCATACTTGCCGAAGTCCTGGAATATGATTCCGAACATATCGTAGAGCGCCTCGGTGTCGTACTCTCTTATATCCCGTCCGTCAAGGAGAATAACTCCCTCGGTGGGGTCGTAGAGCCTTGTGAGAAGCTTTATAAAGGTGGTTTTTCCTGCACCGTTAAGACCGACGAGGACTACCGAGTCGTTATTTTCGAACTTGATATTGACGTCCTCAAGAATCCATCTTTCGGTGCCGGGGTATCTGAAGTAAACGCTACGGAATTCAATGGTGTGCGGCACCCCGCGCTCTGGCTTTGGCCCATCCTGGACGGTGGGCACGACGGTTTTCTTTTCTTCCATAAACTCCATCATATTGTTTATAAAGAGCGTACCCTCGTATATTGCGGCGGATGAAGTAAGAAGGGTGGTGACGTAGCCCGAAATGGAGCTGAGCGCACCGGTATAGAGCGAATAGTCGCCTATTCTGCCGTTTTCGTATATAACGCTGTATGCAACGTAAAGAAAGAGTAAGCAGTTCATAACCGTCGAGATAAGTCCGACGGAGAGCTGAGTTGCGCCTTCCTTGAGTATGAGCTTTTTAAGCCCACCGAAATACTTACCGAAGACGGTCTTATATTTGCTAATAAAGGTATCGCCAAGACCGAGGAGCTTTACCTCCTTGACCATATCCTTATTTACCATAAGTCCCGAATAGTAATTCATTTCGCGGCGCTCCTTGGAATGCCAGCGCATATAAGAGAAGTTACGGTGCCTGTAAACGTAGTTTACAACAGCGCCCGGGATTGCCGCAAGGACTATTGCGACGGGCGCCCACGGACTGAGGGTCGCGAGCACGACGACAAAGGAGATGGCGCTGATAAACGCGCTCACCACACCGAAGGTCGAGGAGAGAATATGTATCGGGCGCATACCTGCCTCGCGGTTTGCGTTCTCGAGCTTCTCGTAAAACTCGGGGCGGTCAAACGAGGCAAGGTCGGTGTCCTTTGCCTTGTTTATTATTTTAAGCTTTATATGGTTACAGACAAGCTCGCCCGAGATGCTCGTTACCATCGAATTAAACCTTGCGAGCACCTTTTTTAAGAAGGTATAGAGGAAGTAGGCGACAAAAAGGAAGATAAGCGGCCTCATAGTTACGAATATATCCTCGTAAACGCTGCCGAGGCTCGATGCGCCTATAAGCGAGGCAACCGAATTGAGCAGCTCGCTCGATATATAAGCACCGAGAACGGGCAAAACGCCGTCTGCAAGGCAGAGGAGCATCATAAGAACGAGCATTACGGGGGCTGCCGCCCAAACGAGGGAGACTATGTAAAAAAGCCTCGAGAAAAAGCCCTTTATACGCTTTACGGCGTAGGCAGGCACCTCGCGAAGCCTTTTCGGCTTTTCTATGCCGTCGCGCGGTGGCTTACGCATATGCACAGGTCTCATTTTCTATATCCACCTTTCATTCTGAATTTAACAAAGCTCACGCCGGGAACGAACAGCAGGGCTATTGCGGCAGGCGCTCCCAGAACGAACAAAAGCCAGAGGTTTATCCCAAAAAGGCAACGGAGAGTAAGATACGCCGATAAAATCGCCGACCATAGCGTGAGGACCGCGAAGGCGTAATTCAATTTGCGCTTACCGAACACCGAGTTAAGCACGAGCATAAGCGTGAATTCGGCAGGGAGAGCGTATATATAGACGAGCCAAGCCTCGCGCATTATCTCGAAGGAGTGCATCACGGCAAATACCGCACTCGCCACAAGAAAAAGAAGAATAACCGCCGCCACGGAGAAGAAGGCACGCTTGCGCCTCTTTACCGCCTTATAATCAAGCGCCGCGCCGCTTGGCACGCCGTGCTGGTCGGTGATAAGATAATCCACGCTGACCGAAAAAAGGTCTGCAATAGCCTTGAGGACTGTAATATCGGGAAGCGCTTCGGCTCTTTCCCATTTCGAGACAGCCTTGTCCGAGTAATTAAGCCTCTCGGCAAGCTTCAGCTGTGTAAGTCCTGCGTCTACGCGAAGCGCGGCTATATTTTCAGCAATTATTTCCTTTAGCTCCTTCATAAGAGAGTCCTTTCTTTGACTCGGCTACCCCCGAGGCTCCTTTTTTAAATGTGATAATTTTATCCCCGTGTAACCAATAAGGATTTTGTGGCGTCGGCTCAATCACATCCGAGCTCAAATAATAATCGTCCGTAATCCGTGCTACGATTTTATCTCCACTCTTTTCAAAATACATATTAACAAGCGTACATCCGTTTCCAAGAGATAAGCAGTAGTAAGCGCTGTTTCCGCGCTCAAGCGCATGAACGAGATACTTCTCTCCATTGATCTCTATCTCGCCCTGCATATAGTTATCTGCGTCTTGAAAAGACCAAAGCGTCAAGCCTATCTCATCTGCAGTCCAATAAACGTCAGGCTTTTCTGCAATAAGCCCCGTCTTTTTAAACGTAAGTCTTTCGGGAACGGTTTCCCCGTCAACAGGCTCATAATTAGTAACCGAGCACACTATCTCCTCGGTCTCCTTATCATAGATATAAGTCGTGTTAATAAATCCGCTCTCTATTGTCTCACAGCTAACAGCATTTTCAGCACAAGAAGACTTCGAGATTTCGGTTCTCGACACGAGATCGAAGAAAACCTCATCGCTGATAGGGGAAATAC
>JAZOMD010000180.1:0-14794 GCA_045653745.1 Eubacteriales bacterium
TGAAGTGCGGAGAAAGCATCTTTGTTTTATCTTCTCTCTGCGGTCTGGTCGCAGTAGATGCAGCGGTCTTCCTCGTCGAAGAGGAGCTTTATGCCGCGCTCGGTTGCGCTGATACAATGCGGATTTCTGCACGCAAGACGGGGATTTTCCGTACCGTGTATACGGCGGTCGTCAACTCCGCGCGTTTTCAAAAGCATAAGGATAAGCGCCATTCTGATATATCTGCCGTACATCGCCTGGTCGAAGTAGTGAGCGCGCTCGTCGTCGTCGACGTCTACTGCAATCTCGTTTACTCTGGGAAGGGGATGCATAATCGAAAGGTCTTCCTTTGCGGTGGCAAGCTTCGAGGCGGTGAGGATGTAGGAATCCTTCAGCTTCTCGTACTGCTCGCGAGAGTCGAATCTCTCTGCCTGGATTCTCGTCATATAGAGAATGTCAAGAGAGGGAATTGCCGCCTCGAGGTTTTCGGTCTCTGCGTACTCGCAGCCGCCTGCAAAGAGATACTCGTCCTTTACGTAGTCGGGGAGCTTCAGCTCCTCGGGAGATATAAGAATGAACTTTACGTTCTCGTATCTTGCAAGCGCGGAGATAAGAGAATGTACCGTTCTTCCATATTTTAGGTCGCCGCAGATTCCGACTATCAGGTTGTCGAATCTGCCTTTTTTCTTCTTTATTGTCAGAAGGTCGGTAAGTGTCTGGGTCGGGTGGAAGTGACCGCCGTCACCGGCGTTGATAACCGGAACGTCGGATACTCGCGAGGCAACTATCGGAGCGCCCTCTTTGGGGTGGCGCATAACTATTATGTCCGAGTACGCACTTACCATTCTGATAGTGTCGGAGACCGTCTCACCCTTCGAAACCGACGAGCTGCCTGCCTGCGAGAAGCCGAGCACGTTTCCGCCAAGCCCCATCATAGCCGAGGTGAAGCTGAGTCGGGTTCTAGTAGAGGGCTCGAAAAAGAGCGTTCCGAGAATTTTTCCACGACAAGCGTCGGAGTAGATGTCGGGATTCTCCATTATATCGGAGGCGGTACGGACGAGGTCGTCTATCTCCTCCTTGGTTAGGTCAAGAATATTAACGAGATTTCTCATTTTTTCTTCTCCTTGTAAAGCGAAGTTTGCGTTTTGTGGCGTTTTACGCCTTTGCGCCGTATACCTCGAGGTACTTCTTGATGCGCTCGACGTTCTCTCTGTTAGCCTCGTCCTCCTCAAGATACTCGATGATGTCGTAAACGTCAACTATCGAATATACGGGGAATCCGAACTGCTCCTCTATCTCTGCCATAGCACCCTTTTCGCCCTGACCCTTTTCCTTACGGTCTACCATAATGAAGGTTGCCGCAACCTTCACACCCTCAAGGTGGGAGAGGATATCCATGCTCTCGCGGATAGCGGTGCCTGCGGTGATAACGTCCTCAATAATAACGATTTCCTCGCCTGCGGTGGGAACGTATCCAACGAAAACGCCGCCCTCGCCGTGGTCCTTTACTTCTTTACGGTTAAAGAAGAAGGGAACGTTGAGTCCGTTCTTGGAGAGCGCAACTGCTGCGGATACCGAGAGCGAGATGCCCTTGTATGCAGGGCCGTAGAGGACGGAGGCCTTCTTTCCGAGCTTCTCAAAGTAGGCTCTTGCGTAGAACTCACCAAGCTTTGCAATATCGTCGCCGGTCTTAATCATACCTGCGTTGATGAAGTAGGGAATCTTTCTTCCACTCTTTGCGGTGAAGTCACCGAACTTAAGCACTCCTGCGCCGCGAAGAAAGTCTATAAATTCTCTTTTGTACTGTTCCATTTTTTTGCCTTCCTTTTCTTAACCGATAAATTCTCTGCAGCATCTCTCGTAAGCTGCTACGGGGTCGAGTGCTGCGGTGATGGGTCTGCCTACTACGATGTAGTCGGAGCCGATTCTTTTTGCTTCCTCGGGAGTCATAACTCTTACCTGGTCGCCCTTCTCACCGTCTGCAAATCTGACACCGGGGGTAACGGTAACGAAGGAGTCGCCGCACTGTGCGTGCACCTTGCCCGCCTCAAGGGGAGAGCAGACTATGCCGTCGAGGCCTGCCTTCTTTGCGCAGCCTGCGTAGTGCATAACGACCTTGTCAAGGGGCTCGTTTATAAGAAGGTCGGACTTCATTCTTTCCTCGCTCGTAGAGGTGAGCTGAGTTACCGCGATAAGGAGAGGACGGCTTCCGTCAGGACGGGTAAGACCCTCGAGGGCCGCTTCCATCATTGCTACGGTGCCTGCCGCGTGGAGATTCGTCATATCCACGTCGAGTCTTGAAAGCACAGCCATAGACTTTTTTACGGTGTTGGGTATGTCGTGGAGCTTGAGGTCAAGGAAAATCTTGTGGCCTCTCTTTTTTATCTCCTTTACTATCGAGGGACCCTCGGCATAGTAAAGCTCCATACCTATCTTAACGAAGGGCTTCTTGCCCTCAAACTTATCGAGGAACTTAAAGGTATCCTCTGCGCTTGCGAAGTCACAAGCAATAATTACGTCCTTTCCCATCAGTGTGCGCCTCCTATTATATCACTTAATTTTTCTATTCCGTATTTTTCCATAGCCCTTGGCAGGTCCTCAATAATTCTTTTCGACGCGTAGGGGTCGATAAGGTTTGCAGCACCTACCTCAACGGCAGTCGCACCTGCGAGCATCATTTCTATTACGTCCTCTGCGGTGCTTACTCCGCCCATTCCGATAACCGGAATCTTCACAGCCTTCGATACCTGATATACCATTCTTACGGCAACGGGGAATATCGCAGGACCCGAGAAGCCACCCATAGTGTTTGCTATAACCGGCTTTTTGGTTTTAAGATTTATTCTCATTCCGAGAAGGGTGTTTATAAGGCTTATGCCGTCAGCGCCTGCCTCCTCGCACGCCTTTGCAATAGCAACGATGTCGGTGACGTTGGGCGAGAGCTTTACTATAACGGGCTTGGTGGTCTTCGCCTTCACTGCGCGCACGACCTCTGCCGCCGCCTCGGGGCTCGTGCCGAAGCTCATACCGCCGCCGTGGACGTTGGGACAGCTGACGTTTACCTCGAGCCAGCCGACCATATCGCACTTGTCGAGCATCTCACAGGTGTAGTCGTAGTCCTCGACGGAGAAGCCGGATACGTTTGCCATAACCTTCTTGTTAAAGCATTTTGCAAGCTTCGGAAGCTCCTCGGAGATAACCTTGTCAACTCCGGGGTTCTGAAGACCGACGGCGTTTATAAGTCCTGCGGTACACTCCGCAATTCTCGGGGTCGCGTTTCCGAATCGCGCCTCGCGCGTCGTTCCCTTGAAGGAAAAGGTGCCGAGAAGGTTAATATCGTAGAGCTCGGCAAACTCGTAGCCGAAGCCGAACGTGCCCGACGCAGGGATAACGGGATTGTCTATTTCTATTCCGAGAAGGTTTACCTTCATTTCTCCCATAATATCTCCTCCTTCCGAAGAACGGGACCGTCCTTGCATATTCTCTTGTAGCCCGTGAGAGTCTTGCACGAGCAGCCCATACAAGCGCCGAAGCCGCAGCCCATACGCTCCTCAAAGCTGAACTGACCCGAGCTTTCGCTCGCGTTGTAGATAGCCTTTAACATAGGCTCGGGACCGCAGGTGTAGAAGTAGGTGTAGTCAAGACCCTTCATAGCGTCGGTGACAAATCCCTTCACACCCTCGGAGCCGTCTGCGGTCGCAACGATGACGTTTACGCCGAGATTTGTAAACTCTTGTTTGTAAAATACCTCGTCTTTGGTGTTAAATCCGAGTATAACCGTAGGCTTTTTGCCCTCGGAAATAAGCTTCTTTGCAAGCATATACATCGGGGGAACGCCTGCGCCGCCGCCGATAAGCAGAGGCTTCTCTCCCGAGAGAGAGGTGTCGTATCCGTTTCCGAGACCGACGAGAGTGAGCCATTCCGTGCCGACGGGGGCTGCCGCCATAGCCTCGGTGCCGTGGCCGACGGTCTTATAGATTATCGTGAGAGTGTCTTCCACAGCGTGGCACACCGAGATGGGACGGCGAAGATAGAAGCCGTCAAGCTTGATATTAACGAACTGACCCGGGGCGCAGACTCCCGAGATGTCTCCCGAGAGCTTTGCCTCATAGGTGTTCTTTGCAATTTTTTCGTTGGAAATTACCTTTAAAAGTATATCCTTCACTGTTCTGTTCCTTTAGCTGTCGATAGTGGAGATGGTGATAGTGATGTCCTCAAGGACGTCGAGAAGAACTCTTACGGTATCAAGCGAGGTAAAGAGGGTGGTGTTCGTCTCTACGGCGAGGCGTCTTATCTCGTAGCCGTCCATAGTCTGGTCGGAGGAGCCGACGTCGCTGGTGTTGATAACGTATGCAATGTGTCCCTGACGCATAGAGTCGGGAATGTCGCTGGTGCCGTCGGAGATTTTGCCCTTTACTCTCGTTCTTATGCCGTGCTCTTTAAGGAATGTAGCGGTGCCGCTCGTTGCCTCAATGTTGAAGCCGAGGTCGTAGAAGCGCTTGATAAGAGGAAGAGCCTCCTCCTTATCCTTATCTGCAATGGTTACGAGAATGGTGCCGTAGTTCTGCACGTTCATACCCGATGCCTGGAGCGCCTTATAGAATGCTCTGTAAAGGTCGTCGTCGTAGCCGATTGCCTCACCGGTGGACTTCATCTCGGGAGAGAGGTAGGCGTCAACGCCGTTAATCTTCTTGTGCGAGAATACGGGAACCTTGCAGTACCATCTCTTCTTCTCCTCGGGGTAAAGCGAGAAGATGCCGAGCTCCTTTAAGGACTTGCCCAGAATAACCTCGGTTGCGATATCCGCGAGGCTGTATCCTGTGGACTTCGAAAGGAAGGGAACGGTTCTCGAGGAACGGGGGTTTACCTCGATGATGTAAACGTCTTCCTTGTCGTCAACGATAAACTGAATGTTGAAAAGTCCGACGATGCCTATTGCAAGGCCGAGCTTCTTCGAGTAGGTGAGGATTTTGCCCTTTACCTTATCGGAAATCGAGAAGGCGGGGTAAATGGAAATACTGTCGCCCGAGTGAACGCCGGTTCTCTCAACGAGCTCCATAATTCCTGCAACGAATACGTCGTGTCCGTCGCAGATAGCGTCAACCTCGACCTCTTTACCCTGAATGTAGTGGTCTACGAGAACGGGCTTGTCCTCGTCGATTTCAACCGCGGTTCTGAGGTAGTGGCGAAGCTGCTTTTCGTTTCCTACGAGCTGCATTGCGCGGCCGCCGAGAACGAAGGAAGGACGCACGAGAACGGGGTAACCGATTCTCTCTGCAACCTTAACGCCGTCCTCTATCTTGGTTACCGCCTGACCCTGAGGCTGGGGAATGCCGAGAGAGGAGAGAATCTTCTCAAAGGAGTCGCGGTTCTCCGCGCGCTCTATTGCCTGACAGTCGGTGCCTATAATCTTTACTCCGCGTGCCGCAAGAGGCTCTGCAAGGTTGATAGCCGTCTGACCGCCGAGAGAGGCGATAACGCCCTCGGGCTTCTCAAACTCGATAACGTTCATAACGTCCTCTACGGTGAGGGGCTCAAAGTAGAGCTTGTCCGAGGTGGTGTAGTCGGTGGAAACCGTCTCGGGGTTGTTGTTGATGATAATTGCCTCGTAGCCCGAGTTTCTTATGGTGTTAACCGCGTGAACGGTGGAGTAGTCGAACTCAACGCCCTGACCGATACGGATAGGACCTGCACCGAGAACGACAACCTTCTTTCTGTTGGTGAGGATAGACTGGTTCTCACCCGTGTAAGAGGAGTAGAAGTAGGGAGTGTATGCGCCTACGTGCGCGGTGTCAACCATACGGAAGGTGGGGATAATGCCTGCTGCCTTTCTGTCGGCAACAACCTCGAGCTCGGAGCACTTCCAGAGCTTTGCGATATACTTGTCGGCAAAGCCCATAACCTTCGCACGGCCAAGAACCTCTGCCGAGTGTACGTTTTCGCGGAGCTCGGATTCCATATCGGTTATTTTCTTGAAGGACTCAAGGAAGTAGGGGGTTATCTTGGTTATAGCGTGTATTTCGTCTATCGAATGGCCTCTGCGGTAGAGCTCTGCTATTGCAAAGGCGTTGTCGTCGTGGAATTCGTTTATATACTCGAGAATTTCCTTGTCGCTCTTCTCGTCAAACTTCGCCATATAGAGGTGGCATACGCCGATTTCAAGAGAACGAACCGACTTGAGGATACACTCCTCGAGGTTGGAGCCGATACCCATACACTCGCCCGTAGCCTTCATCTGAGTGCCGAGCTTGTTGGGAACCGAGGTGAACTTGTCGAAGGGGAAGCGAGGGAACTTTGCAACGACGTAGTCAAGGGCGGGCTCAAAGGAAGCCTTCGTGCCTGCAACCTCTATCTCGTCGAGGGTCATACCGAGTGCTATCTTCGCGGTAACTCTTGCGATGGGGTAGCCCGATGCCTTCGAAGCAAGTGCGGAGCTTCTCGAAACTCTCGGGTTTACCTCTATGAGGTAGTACTCCGAGGAGTTCGGGTTAAGAGCAAACTGTACGTTACAGCCGCCCGAAATCTTAAGCTCTCTTATGAGCTTTATCGCACTGTCGTTGAGCATCTTGAGGTCGTGGTCGTTAAGGGTCATAATGGGAGCTACAACCATACTGTCTCCGGTGTGAACGCCGACGGGGTCGATGTTTTCCATGCCGCAGATGGTGATTGCGTTGTCCTCGGAGTCGCGCATAACCTCGAACTCGATTTCCTTGTATCCCTTAACGCTCTTTTCAACGAGAACCTGACTTACGGGAGAAGCGGCAAGCGCACCTACTGCAAGCTCGCGAAGCTCTGCCTCGTCGTAAGCGAAGCCGCCGCCCGTACCGCCGAGGGTAAACGCAGGACGGAGAACTACGGGGTAGCCGATTTTCTCTGCAACCGCAACAGCCTCCTCGAGGGTGTTTGCGATATCCGAGGGGATAACCGGCTCGCCGATAGACTCGCAAAGCTCCTTGAAGAGCTCTCTGTCCTCGGCTCTCTCGATACTCTCGGAGCTCGTGCCGAGAAGCTCGACGCCGCTTTCCTTAAGAATGCCCTTCTTTTCAAGAAGCATAGCCATATTAAGACCGGTCTGTCCGCCTATGCCGGGAACTATCGCGTCGGGACGCTCGTATCTTATAATCTTTGCGATATACTCAAGCGTAAGGGGCTCCATATACACCTTATCCGCTATGGTGGTATCTGTCATTATCGTTGCGGGGTTAGAGTTTACGAGAATAACCTCGTAGCCCTCCTCCTTAAGCGCAAGACACGCCTGGGTGCCTGCATAATCGAACTCTGCTGCCTGACCTATAACGATAGGGCCCGAGCCGATTATCATAACTCTTTTAATGTCGGTTCTCTTTGCCATTTTATATATCCTCCTAAATTTTAACCAATGTTATTGTAGACCGCGTGTCCGTCGTAGACCGTCAGAAGACATTTTCCGAATACGCGCTTGCCGAGAAAGGGTGTTGAGTGACCCATAGAAAGGAATTCGCTCGGGTCTATTTCGTATTCGTCCGAGAGGGAGAATACCGTAAATCCGGGGTCGGAATCTATGCCGAAGCGCGCTCTCGGTGCTATCGACATTCTGTCAACGAGCATCTCGAGGCTTATTTTACCCGAAAGCACGAGGTCCGTATACATTACCGCAAACGCCGTTTCAAGTCCGACAACGCCCATCGTGCTCTTTTCGAGACCGCGCGATTTTTCCTCGGCGGAGTGCGGTGCGTGGTCGGTGGCTATCATATCCACCGTGCCGTCGAGAAGTCCTCTGAGCATCGCCTCTCTGTCCTCGGGCGAGCGCAGCGGCGGATTCATCTTGAAGCGCGCGTCTTCCTCGAGATACGAGTCGTCGAGGGTGAGGTAGTGCGGTCCTGTCTCGCAGGTAACGTCAAGCCCCTCTCTCTTCGCCTCTCTTATGAGCTCCACGCTCTCCTTTGTCGAAACGTGGCATATATGGTACTTACAGCCCGTCTCTCTTACGAGCTCGAGGTCTCTTTTTATCTGTCCCCATTCGCTCTCCGAGCATATTCCGCGGTGACCGTGCGCCCTTGCGTACTCTCCGTCGTGAATATATCCGCCGCGGAGCAGGGAATTGTCCTCGCAGTGCGCAACTATCGGAAGACCGAGCGCCTTCGCCTTTACCATCGCCGCGCGCATCATATCGTCCGATTGCACGCCGCGTCCGTCGTCGGAAAATCCTACGACAAGCTCACTCATATCTTCCATATCCGACAGCGCCTCTCCTGCTTCGCCCACGGTTATCGTTCCGAGAGGGAAGACGGGTATAACCGCGTCACGCTCAATGATGTCGAGCTGCACTCCGAGGTGCTCTCTCGAGTCGGGCGCGGGAGAGAGGTTGGGCATAGTGCATACCGCGGTATATCCGCCGCGCGCTGCCGAAAGAGAGCCCGTCCTCACCGTCTCCTTATAAGAAAATCCCGGCTCTCTGAAATGCACGTGCACGTCACAAAAACCGGGAAAAATAACCGTATTATCAAAAACAGAATTGGGGGCGAAAGAGAATACCTCGCCCGAAAAAGGAGAAAGAGTTGAACCGTCAAATATCATATTGCATTCCTTAAAGCTTCCGCCCTCGTAAACCTTGGCGTTTCGGAAAAGCACCTTCATAGTTCAAACCGTCCTTCTAAATATTTCGTATTATTATAACATATATCGCGCGCAATGTCAATAGTAAAGATGAGGTTTTTCGCAAAAAAAGGATGCCGACCGTTTTTCGGAGGGCATCCCATTTCGGATTTTTACTTAATTACTCGGTGCGCAGAGCAACGACGGGGTCCTTCTTTGCAGCGCTTCTTGCAGGCATAAGACCCGAGATAAGGGTGAGGCCTATGCTGAGCGCAATAAGGAAGATTGCGTTGCCAACGGGGAGAAGGGCAATGTTCGGTATGCCCGTGAGATTAAATACTATCGCACTTGCAATGGCCGATACGCCGTAGGTGACGGCAATACCGATAAGTCCTGCGAGAAGACCGATAATGAAGGTCTCTGCCGTAAAGAGACGGGATACGTCCTTCTTTCTTCCGCCGAGAGAACGGATAACGCCTATCTCCTTTATACGCTCGACAACCGATACGTAGGTGATAATTCCTATCATAACGGTGGAAACCACAAGAGAAATCGAGGTAAACGCGATAAGAGCGTAGGATACGACGTCTATCATACCGTTTATGAGGTTGATTACAAGCTCAAGGGTGTCGGTGTAGGTAACGTCGAGTCTGTCGGCAGGAGCGGTCTTTTCTCCGTTTTCGCCGTAGGTAAGCTCGCCGCCCTTGTTCCAAAGGTCGAGATAATCGGTAACGAGGCTCTTTGCATCAAAGGAGATGGGGTAGATGGAAATTGCGTTTGCAAGGTCAACGCCGCCAAGGAATCGGTCGGTAACGGTTTTTATCGCGCTGAGGTCTACGTTGCCCATTCCGCCGCCTGCGCTGCCGGCGCCGCCCTCAGAGCCACCTTCGGAGCTGCCGCCCATAGAAATGAGGTCGTCTATTCCGAACTGGCTGCCGACGAACGCGGTTGCGGTAGCCGTTTTATTGTTTCCGTTATCGTCCTTTTCGATAAGTCTGTAATCGAGGTTGTAGTAAATGCCCGTGGGAGTGCCGTTGTAGCTCATCGAGGTAATCTCGCCGTTTTCCCTTACGTACTGTGCTATCTGCGAATCGAGATTCTTCTCAAGCACAAGGTCGGTAAGCGCCTCGGTGTAGTAAATTCCCGAGGAAAGACAGCCGTAGGTGGTATTCTCGTTGGTCATAAGCACGCCAACGACCTTTAACTCAATGCCCTCGGTCGAGATTATCTCGGATGCGTCGTGCTTATAGTCGAACTTCTTCGGATTTGCAAAGGACATACCGTTAGGAAGTGTGATGGTTTCCTCACACTTATCGTATATTGCATCGTTGGGGTACCAAGTGAAGGTCTTATCCTCGCTCATAAGCTCGGAGTAGCTGAGCTTCTTGACGTCGAGCTCGGGGTTGTATCTTTCGTCGCCCGTTGCCTTATAGACGATGTTGAAGAACTCCTCCTCGGTGTAATAGCCAAGGCGCGCAAGGAGCATATCGGTAAGCTCCTGATTGCCGTTCAGAACTATCATAACCTCGCCCGCCTCATCGGCTATCTCGCCGTGAACGTCGTACTGCTCCATTATGTAGTCCTTGTTGTTAGGTGCCTGCTTGAAGGTGGGGGCAATCTGGGTGACGAACGACGCGTAGTCGGAAAAGTCGGTGCCGTTAAGGATGGCCGTGTACATCTCGGTGAGCGCCGCTATGGAAACTACCTTTTCTACTCGCTCCTCTGTGCCAAGTCCCATCTTGTAGTTTGTGTATATGCTGTGGGTCATATCTATACCGTAATCGAGGAGCATAGCCTTGTAGTAATCCCTCGGCATAGACGTGACGAAATCAACGTAGGCTTCGTTAATATCGTTCTGGATTATCGTAGCATCTCTGGTTGCGCTCATCTCGGCGATATATTCTACCAGAGAATTTATATACGCGTATCCCGGCAGCTTCTTCTCGGGCTCCTTCTTGTCTGTCTGCATCATACCGGTAAGGGCGTTGAGGTCGTAGGCGGTCTCGGTTATGGTTATCGGGTTACCCGAGAGCATATCGTCCTGCATTGAGGCAACGTAGCCCTTTATACCTGCGGAGAAGGCAAGTACCATTGCGATACCGATAATGCCGATAGAGCCTGCTATGCCGACCATAGTGGTTCTGCCCTTTTTGGAGAGAAGGTTTCTTGCGGAAAGACGGAAGGCTGTGAAGAAGGACATCTTCGCCTCCTCGCGCTTCTTCTTTTTCGCTTTTACCGTGGGAACTGCTTCGGGCACCGGAGCTTCCTTGGGCTCTGCCGCCTTCGCCGCTTCCTCTGCCTTGATTTTTTTAATCTCGTCCTCGGATACGGGGTTGGTATCTTCAAGCACCTCGCCGTCAAGGAGCCTTATAATTCTCGTCGAATACTGCTCGGCAAGCTCGGGGTTGTGCGTTACCATTATGACAAGTCGCTCGCCTGCAATCTCCTTGATAAGGTCCATTATCTGAACCGACGTAACCGTGTCGAGTGCTCCCGTAGGCTCGTCTGCAAGGAGTATTTCGGGGTCGTTCACGAGCGCTCTTGCAATTGCAACTCTCTGGCACTGACCGCCCGAGAGCTGGTTGGGACGCTTATAATACTGACCCGAAAGACCTACCTTATCGAGAGCCGCCTTCGCCTTCTTTATTCTTTCCTCGCGCCCCATACCGGCAATGGTGAGAGCGAGCTCCACGTTGCCGAGGACCGTCTGGTGAGGGATAAGGTTGTAGCTCTGGAAAATGAAGCCTACTCTGTGGTTTCTGTATACGTCCCAGTCTCTGTCGCGGAAGAGCTTTGTGCTCCTTCCGTTTATCTCGAGGTCTCCCGAGGTGTATCTGTCAAGACCGCCTATGATGTTGAGCAGCGTCGTCTTTCCGCAGCCCGACGGACCGAGTATCGAAACGAACTCGCGGTCGCGGAAGGAAACGTCCACTCCGCGAAGGGCGTGCACGGTCTCCGAGGAGGTCGTATAGTCTTTCCTGATGTTCTTTAAAATCAACATATTTTCTCTCCGAAATCTTTTTACGCTTATATTATAAAGCAGAAATGTGAACTTTTTTTGGTGATTTAATTAACTTACAAAGAATAATAATTTTTAATAATTTCTCCTCGCACAAGAGAGCCTTCCGCCCAGCCGTTCAAATGATGCGCCGACAAGCCCTCGAAAATGAGAAAAAATCAGAAAACGACAGAAAAAACAAAGCAGAAGCGCGGAAACCGCTCGCCTTGCAATACGGTCTCCGCGCAGGAAAATATAAATTTTTTCGGGATTAGCTCACGCTCGCGGTGAAGAGGCCGTCAGCGAAATCCACGGATATTTCGGAATCCTCCGCGGGGTTTTCTCTGAGAATGGCTCTTGCAACGAGAGTCTCTATTTCCGAGGAGATAAATCTCTTTAGCGGACGGGCACCGAAAACGGGGTCAAACGACGCCTCGATTATAGCCGCCTTCGCACTCTCGGAAACCGAAACGGACAGCCTTCTTTCGGCGATACGCGCCCCGAGCGAGAGGAGAGCGAGCTCAACTATCGCGCCGATGTTTTTCTTTGTGAGAGGCTTGAAGAATATTATATCGTCAAGCCTGTTGAGGAATTCGGGACGGAAGGAGCGGCGCAGGATTTCCTTAACTCCGCCTCGTGCTGCCTCGCTTATTTCGCCGTCCTTTATTCCGTCGAGAATTATATCCGAGCCGAGGTTTGAGGTCATTATGATAACGGTGTTTTTGAAGTCATCCGTTCTTCCGTGGCTGTCGGTAATTCTTCCGTCGTCGAGCACCTGAAGGAGCGTATTGAAGACCTCGGGGTGCGCCTTTTCTATCTCGTCAAAGAGCACCACGCTGTACGGACGGCGTCTTACCGCCTCGGTCAGCTGACCGCCTTCCTCGTATCCGACGTAGCCGGGAGGAGCTCCGATGAGCCTCGATACGCTGTACTTTTCCATATACTCCGACATATCTATTCTGACGTTATTTTTCTCATCGTCGAAAACCGCCTCGGAGAGAGCCTTTGCAAGCTCTGTTTTTCCGACACCCGTCGGGCCGAGGAACATAAACGAGCCTATCGGGCGCTTCGGGTCGCGTATTCCCGCACGAGAGCGAAGTATCGCGTCGGCAACCTTCTTTACACCCTCGTCCTGACCTACCACTCTTTCGTGGAGAATATCCTCAAGGCGCAGGAGCTTGTCGCGCTCGCCCTCCATAAGCCTCGATACGGGAATGCCCGTCCAGCGCGCAACCGTTTTTGCTATCTCCTCCTCGCCCACAGAGTCGCGAAGGAGCACTCTTTCGCTCTCGCTCTCTGCAGAGCGCTCGGCTTCCTCGAGCTCTTTTTTGAGCGTGGGGAGTCTGCCGTATTTCAGCTCTGCGGCGCGCGTGAGATTGTATTCGGACTCCGCCTTTTCTATCTCTCTGCCGAGCTGCTCGAGCTCCTCGCGCAGGCGCTGAACCTTTCCGATAGACGCCTTCTCATTTTCGAGCCGCGCCTTCATTTCCTTAAATATATCTCTCTGCTCGGAGAGCTCCGCTTTCAGGGCGGAAGGCCTTTGTGCCGAGAGTTTATCCTTCTCCTTTGAGAGTGCGGCTTCCTCTATTTCAAGCTGCATAATCCTTCTTGAAATCTCGTCCATCTCGGTCGGCAGCGAGTTCATTTCGGTCTTTATCAGAGCGCACGCCTCGTCCACGAGGTCTATCGCCTTGTCGGGGAGAAATCTGTCGCTGACGTATCTGTTCGAGAGGGTAGCCGCCGCAATAAGTGCCGCGTCGTAGATTTTTACGCCGTGGTAAACCTCGTATCTTTCCTTGAGTCCTCGCAGAATGGCAACGGTGTCCTCGACCGTCGGCTCGGGCACGAGCACGGGCTGAAATCTTCGTTCGAGCGCCGCGTCCTTTTCGATATATTTTCTGTACTCGTTAAGCGTCGTTGCACCTATGCAGTGGAGCTCTCCGCGGGCGAGCATAGGCTTTAGGAGATTTCCTGCGTCCATTGCGCCGTCGGTCTTGCCTGCGCCCACTATCGTGTGCAGCTCGTCGATAAAGAGAATTATACCGCCCTCGCTCTCCTTGACCTCGGAGAGCACCGCCTTGAGCCTTTCCTCAAACTCGCCGCGATACTTTGCGCCTGCTACGAGCGCACCCATATCGAGTGAGAAGACCTTCTTGTTTTTGAGGTTTTCGGGCACATCGCCGCGCACTATGCGCTGTGCAAGCCCCTCTGCGATAGCCGTCTTTCCGACACCCGGCTCGCCGATAAGGCAGGGGTTGTTTTTCGTCTTGCGAGAAAGTATTCTTATAACGTTTCTTATCTCGTCATCTCTGCCGATAACCGGGTCGAGCTTCTTCTCGCGAGCCCTTGCCACAAGGTCCTGACCGTACTTGTTCAGTACGTCGTAGGTCGACTCGGGGCTCTCCGAGCTAACTCTCGCGCTGCCGCGTATCTCGGCGAGGGCGCCGAGGAAATCCTCCTTTTTTATTCCGTGGGAAGAAAGCAGGGAAGAAACCGTGCGCCCCCCCTCGTCAATAAGTGCGAGCATAAGGTGCTCGACGGAAAGAAAATCGTCCTTCATAGAGGCTCTCACCGAGTCTGCTCTCGAGAAAACCCTCTCGCACTCGGGCGAGGCGTAGGGGCGCGACGAGCCGCCGACCCTCGGAAGTGAATCAACCGCCTTTTTCGCGGCGGAAAGAAGCTCCGAAGGATTTTTGCCGAGTTTTTTTATAATTTCGGGAATAAGTCCGTTCTCGGATGAGAGCAGAGAATGCAAAAGATGTATCGGCTCGACCGTGGGACAGCCGCCGTTCTCTGCGAGGCGAACAGAGGCTTCAAGTGCCTCCATACTTTTTTGAGTGAATTTTTCGGGGTTCATAAAATTACCTCCTTTTATACCGTCGGCAAATACTGCCGTCATTTAACGATGATAGGTTAAAGCAAAGGCGTTCTTGTATTGCAAAACGAAAAAAATCGCAATCGCCGTCTCTGCTTGCTTATAGTTTACCACTGTTTTATGAACGAATTAAGCGAAAAATATGTATTAACTGTAAACATTAGCACTCCTTGGCGGTGAGTGCTAACGGAAACGACCGAGCTTTTGCAGGTTACGGCTTTGGTATGACGCCAAGGCATACTCTTATATTGAAAATTCCCGTTTACTCTTGATTTTATTATAGTTTTATGGTAAAATAGTGAAATGTAAGGTTGTTTTTGCTGCCCGAGTGAGTAGAGTGACGGATTTCACCCACGCGAGGGCTGCCG
>JAZOMD010000181.1:0-26372 GCA_045653745.1 Eubacteriales bacterium
GGTGATGGACTATATTCTGAAAACTCGTATAATCCTCGCCGCAAATATGCTGCGAGAGGGAGACGGCTCGGTCAGCGAGGTCAGCGAGCGCTGCGGTTTCAGCAGCATATCCTATTTCTGTCGGGTCTTCAAGGACGATACGGGGCTTACGCCGCTAAGGTACAGAAAGATGCACTCTAAGGAGTGAGCGAGCTGCAGCGAGTAGCGAAGCGGCTCCGAGGTATTGATAAGACTCGAGAGTGCATACCGCTTGCGGTATATTGCCAAGCACGGAGAAGTTGTTTATTGGTTGCAATATATCACGCGCTTTTATGGAATTTTATTCCGTGCGGCAAACCGAGCCGCAGCGAGACATGGTTTTTGGGGAGCGTGATTACACGACTTCCGCGATTTGTGTTCGCGTAAGTCGCTCAAAAAGCGACGAGCGCTTTTTGGCGCAAAATCCCTTTGGTGGGATTTTGCTGCTGGGGCTATCTCCGCGATTGCGGAGAAGCCGCGTAATGAGTCTCCAAAACAAAAACCACTCCGCAAGGAAGTGGTTTTTGTTTTGGAGCGGATTACGGGGCTCGAACCCGCCACCTCCACCTTGGCAAGGTGGCGCTCTACCAAATGAGCTAAATCCGCGTGTTTTATGGTGGAAAGTACAGGGCTCGGTCGCGGCGCGGACTGCGCGCCTTGGTCGCCGACGGCTCTGACTGTTATTAACAGTCATTCACTACCGTCTCTGTTCGAGCCCGATGACTCTCATCTAAATACTGGTGGAAAGTACAGGGCTCGAACCTGTGACCCTCTGCTTGTAAGGCAGATGCTCTCCCAACTGAGCTAACCTTCCGCTTTAATGCCATACAATTATAGCAGACAATTTTCTGTTTGTCAAGGGGATTTTTGAAAAAAGCATATAATATTTCCCCTGCCCACTTGTATTTTTTCTTTGAATGTGATATAATAACTAAATCTGTACAGCAAAATGATTGGATTAAACTAGTATGAAAAATGAAAAACGCAGTTCTTTTACAGGTAAGATAGGCTTCGTGCTCGCGGCGGCAGGCTCGGCGGTCGGTCTTGGAAACATATGGAGATTCCCGTATCTTGCGGCAAAGTACGGCGGAGGAATTTTCCTTCTCGTATATATTGCGCTTTCGGTCACCTTCGGCTTCTCGCTTATGGTTGCCGAGATTGCAATAGGAAGAAAGACGGGGCTCAGCGCGATAGGCGCATTCAAGAAGCTCGATAAGCGCTTCGGCTTTGTCGGAATTATAGCAGCCCTCGTGCCGGTTATGATACTTCCTTATTACTCTGTTATCGGCGGTTGGGTAATGAAATATTTCGCAGGCTTCGTTTCCGGCGGTCTTTCGGATATGGCAAACGATTCCTACTTTGGCGGATATATCTCCAAGACGGGCGAGCCCGTTATCTGGTTCCTTCTCTTTATCATAATTACTGCCGTTGTCGTTATCCTCGGCGTTAACAAGGGCGTTGAGGCGGTAAGTAAGGTTATGATGCCTGCACTCGTGGTGCTTATTCTCTTTATCACCGTATATACCTCGGTAACTCTCGAGGGCGCGTGGGACGGTATAGTTTACTATATCAAGCCCGATTTCTCAAAGTTCTCGGTAATGACCGTCGTTGCCGCGATGGGTCAGCTCTTCTATTCTATGTCGCTCGCGATGGGAATTATGATAACCTTCGGCTCTTATATGAAGAAGGATATCAGCATCGAGAAGTCTGCGCACCAGATAGAGATATTTGATACCGGTATCGCATTCCTTGCAGGTCTTATGATAGTTCCTGCGGTCTTCGCCTTCTCGGGCGGTGACGAGGCGGCACTCGGCAAGGGCCCCGGCCTTATGTTCATAACTCTGCCGAAGGTTTTTGACGCTATGCCCGGCGGTTCTATTATCGGCGCGGTATTCTTCGTGATGGTATTCTTTGCAGCCCTCACCTCGGCGATATCTCTTATGGAAACAATAGTTTCCATTTTCGTGGATAAGTTCAGGATTGAGAGAAGACTCTGCTGCGTTTTCGTGCTCATCGGTTGTATCCTTCTCGGTCTTCCCTCGGCGTTCGGATTCAGCATCTGGAGCTCTATCCTTCCTCTCGGAATGGATATTCTCACCTTCTTCGACTTTGTCAGCAACGGCGTCGTAATGCCGATAGTTGCCTTCTTCACGGCAATCTTCGTTGCGTATTTCCTGAAGCCTAAGGCTGTTATCGATGAGATTGAGCTCTCGGGTAACTTCAAGTGGCGCGGTCTTTTCTCGGCGGTTATAAAGTACGTTGCCCCCGTGTTCATCGTCGCAATTCTCGTCTCGTCGGTGCTTGACGCATTCGGAATACTCACTATATAAGCTAACTTATTTTAAGGAGAGTCGGATTTTCCCGATTCTCCTTTCTTTTTGTCGGCGTGTCTTTCTTTGAGAAAATACTCTAAATCATTGATTTTCCACGCTTTTTGTGATAATATAATAGTGAAGAATATTTGAAACGGAGTTTTTATGAAACGTTCAAGCGGTGTCCTTATGCACCTTTCCTCGCTTTTCGGCGGCTATTCGGTCGGCTCGTTCGGCGATGAGGCAAAATACTTTATAGATTTTCTTTCCGAGTCGGGATTTTCCTATTGGCAGGTCCTGCCTTTCTGTATGCCCGACGAGTTCAACTCGCCCTATAAGTCCTACTCCGCCTTCGGCGCAAACCCCTGGTTTATAGACCTGCCTACCCTTTACGAAAAGGGGCTTCTTACCGAGTCCGAGCTTATAAAAGCAAGAGAAAATACCCCCTACGCGGCAGAATACGAGCGCCTTGACGAGAGAATGGAGCTCCTTTACCTTGCCGCCTCGAGAATCAGAGACAGGAGCGAGGTTGAGCGTTTTTTTGATAGCTACCCCGAGCTTCTTCTTGCCGCGCGCTATCACGCCCTGCGTAAGAAAAACGGTGCTCGTCCGTGGCAGGAGTGGTCGAGCGAGGAGTGCGACGGCGAGGTGCTCTTTGCGGAAAAGTTTATTCAGTACGAGTTTTTCCTCGAGTGGAAAAAAATCAAGGAGTACGCCCACCTTCGCGGAATAAAGCTTATAGGCGACCTTCCGATATACGTCTCCCTCGAAAGTGCCGACGTCTACTTCCACAAGGAAGAATTTCTGCTCGACTCCGAGGGATATCCAACCGAGGTTGCAGGCGTGCCGCCGGACTATTTTTCCGAAGAAGGACAGCTCTGGGGCAATCCTCTATATAATTATAAGGAAATGAAGAAAAACGGCTATGCGTTTTGGAGAAGCCGTATCCGCTATGCGCTCGAGCTCTTTGACGGCGTGCGCATAGACCATTTCCGCGGAATAGAAAGCTATTTCAGTATTCCGAGCGGCGCTCCGAGCGCAAGGCTCGGCAGATGGGTCAAGGGCCCCGGAAGGGCACTCGTCAGGGCTATCCGCGAGGAAGCAGGCGACGCTCTTATTATCGCCGAGGACCTTGGCGATATAACTCCCGAGGTGTATTCGCTGCTCGAATATTCGGGCTTTCCCGGTATGCGCGTATTTCAGTTTGCCTTTCTCGGTGACAGAGATTCGGTGCACCTCCCTCATAAATATTCGGAAAACACCGTTGCTTATAGCGGTACTCACGATAACAACACCCTTCTTGCCTACATCTGGGAGATGACACCCGAGACGCGGCGTCGCGTTTTCGATTATATAGGAGAGCGCACGGAGGACTTCTCCTTCGGAGTGAAATCGGTAGTCCGTACCCTTTTGGCGAGTGCGGCGGCTCTTACTATATTCCCCGTGCAGGACCTTCTCGGCTTCGGCTCTGATACGAGAATGAACACGCCCGGGCGTGCAAAAGGGAATTGGACTTACAGAATAACTCGCGCACAGCTCGACGGCATAGACAGAGCTCGCCTGCGTGAAATCAACGAGCTTTACGGCAGAATGTAAACAATAAGCTACAAAATCAAGGATTTTTTATGTTAAACAATAATAAAGAGCTTCTGGGAACGGCTCCCATCGGCAGGTTGCTTTTTAAGCTCTCCGTGCCTACCATAGCCGCGCAGCTTATAAATATGCTCTACAATATCGTCGACCGAATTTACATCGGGCATATAGCAGAAACGGGTAGCCTTGCCCTTACGGGGGTGGGCGTTTGTATGCCGATAATACTTTTTGTATCCGCCTTTGCCGCGCTTATTGCGGCAGGCGGCGCTCCTCACGCCTCGATATTTATGGGGCGCGGTGATAAGGAGAGTGCCGAACGGACTATGGGTAGTTGCTTTGGTGCGCAGCTTTTCGTCTCCCTTGCCCTGACGGCGGTCCTTCTTATATGGCAGGAGGATATGCTGCTTTTGTTCGGCGCGAGCGAGAGTACCCTTCCTTATGCGCTTGACTATATGAAAATATACACGCTCGGAACGGTGTTCGTCGAGCTTACCTTGGGAATGAACGCCTATATTACCGCCGAGGGGCGCTCTTCGGTTGCAATGACGACGGTGTTTATCGGTGCGGCTCTGAACATTGCGCTCGACCCGATTTTCATCTTCGCCTTCGGAATGGGTGTCAAGGGGGCAGCCCTCGCTACGGTTATTTCGCAGGCAGTCTCGGCGCTTTTTGCAGTCGGATTTCTCTTTAGTCCTGCCTCGTATCTGCGTCTGCGCCCGCGCTTTCTCGCGGTGAAAATGAAGTATCTTCTTCCTTCGGTCGCCCTCGGTCTTGCTCCCTTCGTTATGCAGGCGAGCGAGAGTGTTATCGCCATAGCCTTTAACGCATCCTTGCGCGGCTTCGGTGGGGATATTGCCGTAGGCGCTATGACTATTCTGACGAGCGTTATGCAATTTGCAATGCTTCCCCTTCAGGGGCTTGCTCAGGGTGCGCAGCCTATTATCGGATATAATTTCGGTGCGGTAATGCCGGAAAGAATAAAGCGCGTTTTCCGTGTGCTCCTCTCGGTGAGCCTCGGATACTCCTTCTTCCTTTGGGCGTCGGTTATGCTTTTTCCGAGAGTCTTTGCCGGGATATTTACCTCTAACCCCGAGCTTATCGGATATACCGCCTCGGTGCTTCGCGTTTATTGCTCGGCACTCCTGATTTTCGGAATACAGGTTGCCTGCCAGATGACCTTCGTCGCGCTCGGTCGGGCGCTTGACTCGGTTCTGGTTGCGGTTATGAGAAAGTTCGTTTTGCTTTTGCCGCTTATCCTTATTCTTCCGAGAATTTTTACCGAGAATCCCGCACTCTCGGTCTATCTTGCAGAGCCCGTAGCCGATATTCTGGCGGTAAGCTTTACGGCGGTGCTCTTTGCCTTCCGCTTCAAAAAGATAATTGCGAGCCTCGAGAGAGGGCAAAGGCTCACTGAACTTCAGCAGTAAAATCTTGCCCCGTCGTGCAGAGCGAAAATGAGCATAAAGAGGATATGCTTGGTAAAACCGCAAATGATATCACCGCTTTCGGCGGCACAGACTTCTCGAAGATGGGACTTCTCCTTATCACCGTGAGAAACGGAAATCAGCTTTGCCCCGAAAAATATCCGAAGCCCTACGCTGAAAAACTTATGGTTGTAAAGGAAAATCAGATTACTCCCATGCACTTCCGCTGGAGCAAGATGGAAGACATTATCAACCGCAGTGGCGGTAATTTGATAATAAAACTTTACAATTCGACCGAAAACGAGGAGCTTACAGACACCGACGTCGTAGTTTCGATGGACGGAGTTTTGTACACTCTTCCTGCAGGCAGCGAGGTAAAGCTCGAGCCCGGACAGAGCATAACCCTCACCCCCAGTCTCTATCACCGCTTCTGGGGCGAAGAAGGGTGCGGCACGGTTATCGTCGGCGAGGTTTCTATGTGCAACGACGATGCAAACGACAACCGCTTCTACGACAAGGTGGGCCGTTTCCCCGAAATCGAGGAGGACGAAGCACCCCTTCACCTTCTCTGCAACGAATATTGATTTGATTAAAAAAATGAAAATCCGCTTCGGCAGTAGTGCCCGAGGCGGATTTTTTCTCGCCGAGGGGAGTGATCGTTTGTTTTCTTTTCACAAAAACGGGCACCACAAATTGTGCACCTTGCCTTGTAACGACAAGGTTAATTTTTTTTCTGCCTATATTTTGTTGACTTTCACGCGCGAATTAAATATAATAATGTCGTAAATATTTATATTTGAGGTTTTTATTGATGGTTGGTATAATATCGACTGCGAGCATACTTATTCTTGCCGCAGCTCTCACATTTCTTTTCATTTACATTGATAATAAGAAATGCAACTGCCAAGTGCTTATAAGAAAGGCGGTAGCAGTAGGTCTCTTTTTCATAACCCTGCTGCGCTACGTTTACGACCAGCCGCCGCTCTATTTCACGGTGGGTCTTGACACCGCCGCCTCGCCCTTTTCCTCGTCGCTCGTAACCGCGCTCGGTCTACTCTTACTGTGGTTCTCGTACGCGGCGATGCTCCTTTTGGTGGTGAGGGAATTTTTCTCCTATAAGACGCTCGACTCGCTTGCCTCGGTATTCGGAGCACCCGTTTTCCTTATCGCGACCTGCTTTTTCGACTTCTTTGCCGTAAGCTCCCTCGGCAGAGAGCTCGTCGCCTTCTCGACGGTAAGACTCTATATGATGATAGCCGAGCTTGCGATAGGACTTTCGCTTATCGCCTCGCATCTTATCCTGAGGGCTAACAACAGGGGTGAGGCTCCGCTCTTGAGTGTGCTTCCGATCCCCGTCGGACGGCACGAGGTGCTTCGCTTTATTCCGATATTGCTCATTACGGTCATAGCCTCGATGCCCTGCTTCATTCCCGAGGCGTTCATAGGCGCTCCGCGATTCAATCCGATACTCTACGATCTTACCGAGGGACACAGATTTATGATCTACCTCTCGATAATCATACCCGTAGTGCTTTTCCGCTTTTTTAAGGATAAACCCCAGGACGTCAAGAGATTTCTGATGATTTATATGTCCCTTGCCTTCTTCTGGTCCTACATAGGAAGATGGAATATGGATAGATGGATCGACCCTACGGCGTGGCCGCTTCAGCTTTGCAACACGGCTATGATACTCATACCGCTTATGCTGATATTCAACTGGGAAAAGCTCTTTAACTTCTCGCTCTTTATAAACGTCCTCGGAGCAATGCTCGCGATGGCTATCCCGAACGAGTACGCCGACCTTACCGCCATAGGAACGGAGAGAGTCAATTTCTGGCTCAACCACTGGGCAGCCTTCGGTATGCCGCTTCTGATAATAGTCCTCGGCGTTTTCAAGCGTCCGAAGTTCCGCGAGTGGGTCTACTCGGTAATAGAGCTCACGGTCTACTACGTAGCTATCCTGTTTATAAACGCCCTTTTCACCGTGAAGTATAGCGAGTGCGACTTCTTCTTCACCAACGGCGACTTTATAGTATCCACCCTCGGTGAGTGGGCGGAGAAGACTATGGACCTCACCGCGAGCCTGAAGCTCGGTAAGTACACCCTCACCTTCTATCCCGTCTACCAGAGCCTATTCTACGTCGTATATATCGGCTTCACCGTCGGTATGTGGTTCGTCTACGAGCTCCTCTTTTCTATGTGGGACGCCTCGGCAGACAGAAGATTAAGAGAAAGAGATTATCAGCGTATGAAAAAAGAACTTAAAGAATATCTCGGCGGCAGGTCGATTCACGAGCCCGTCAGCGGAGATTCCTCTCCGAGAATAATAATAACGAATTTCTCCAAGAGATACGGAAGCAATACCCATTACTCGGTAAAGGACGTTTCCTTCTCGGTTAAGGGTGGAGAAATATTCGGCTTCCTCGGCCCGAACGGCGCGGGAAAGTCCACCATAATAAAAAGTATGGTCGGAATACAGACCATCACCTCGGGTAATATCGAGCTCTGCGGCTTCGACGTTGAGAAGCAGCCCGTGCAGGCAAAGCTGCACACGGGATTTGTCCCCGACCACTACGCACTCTACGAGAACCTTACGGGCAGAGAATACATTAACTACATAGCAGACCTCTTTGAGGTAAACAAAAAGTACAGAGACGAGGTTATAGAGAAGTACGTCGAGCGCTTCCAGCTCGTAGGCTCCTTTGATAACCAGATGAAGACCTACTCCCACGGTATGAAGCAGAAGATTACCATTATGGCAGCCCTCGTTCATAACCCGAAGGTATGGATTCTCGACGAGCCCCTTACAGGCCTTGACCCGACGAGTATATACGAGGTTAAGGAATGTATGAAGGAGCACGCCGCGAAGGGTAACGTCGTCTTCTTCTCCTCGCATATTATCGACGTCGTTGAGAAGATATGCGACAGAATTGCCGTTATAAAGAAGGGAAGACTCCGCGCGGTTACGAGCATTAAGGAGCTTAACGAGAAGGGTATTGAGCTCGAGGCGTTCTATCTCTCGATAATCAACGCTCCCGAGGAGGAGCCCGCAGCCGAGCCGAAAGAGGTGCCCTGCGTATGAAGAATCTCTGGATTCTCGTAAAAATGCAGCTCAAGGAGCAGCTTAACTTCAAGCGCCTTGACGTCGAGAACGTCAGCAAGTTCAGCATAATAGCCTCCGCGGTAGGCGCGGTAGTGAAATTTGCTCTCGTTATCGGACTTTGCATAGTGTTCCTCTTTGCCTCCGAGATGCTTGGCCTCTTCGGTCCTCAGAACGCACTCGTTCCGGCATCGGTAATCTCTATCGTCTTCTGGGTGATGTTCCTTGCCTCGGTCCTCTCCTCTATCGTCGGTCTTACGCAGGCGATGTACTACGCGCGCGACAACGCCGTGCTCCTCACCCTTCCGTGCCGTCCGATACAGGTTTATCTTTCGAAGCTTATAATATTCTTCATATTTGAGATAAAAAGGAATTTCTCCTTCCTCATTCCGTTGTTCATAGCCTACTTTATAATGGGCGGATACGGCTTCTTTGCATATCCGTGGATGCTGTTTTCGATGATATGGATATCCCTTCTCGAGGTGTCCATCGGCGCGCTCGTATCCATTCCCGCAATGTGGGTGGCAAACTTCTTCAAGCAGCATAAGCGCGTGCAGCATATCGGTATAGGTACGGTGATTACACTCGCCGTGGCACTTGTGTTCTTTGCGATATCGCTTATCCCCGAGAACATAGACCTGCTCGCCACCTGGCGCACGACCTTCTGGAAAATTCAGGATTTCCTCAACGCCTATATGCAGAACTTCTCCGCACTCTACGACGTCAGCCTTCTCGTGCTCGGAGAGTCGCGCCTCGTCGGTGCGCCCCTGTTTCCCGCGCTTGCGACCTTCCTTCGCCTGCTTTACATCATCTTACCCTCGCTTCTTCTTCTCGGCGTCGGTCTTCTCGTCGTCCGTCCTCTCTTTTACAAGATGGCGAGCACGCCCTTCGAGTACCTGAAAAGAAGCGTTCCCCCGAAGAAGAACGTCGTGCACGCACGCCGTGTCAGTGCCGTACGCTACGAGTTCCTTATCGCGTTCAAGAGCTCGAGCCGTACCCTCTCGAGTATAGGCGTGGCAATAGCGATACCTATGCTCACATTCTTCCTGAACAAAACCTTCCTTGCGATGAACACAAGAGAATTCGGTGAGCAGATGGTTATTGCCTTCAACGTTCTTATAATCCTGCTCGTCGCGCTTAACTCGAACTGCTATGCGGCAAGCGTGTTTTCAAAGCAGGGAAGAAGCAGCTATCTGCTTAAAACCCAACCGCCAAAGTATCCGCTCCTCGTGCTCTCGAAGCTCTTGCCAGGCACGCTCTGCACCTCGGTTGCACTGCTCGGAACGCTCGTCGTTCTCCTTACGACCCTTCCTCTCGGCACGGGTAACACCATACTCCTTCTTCTCTCGATAGGAATGACGTATATCGCGCATATGCTTTACTGCGCTCAGCTTGACCTTATGAATCCGCAGGTAGAGCTGTACGCGACGGTCGGTCAGAGTGAGTCTAACCCCAACGAAACGAAGGCGGCTCTCACCGCATTCCTCATCTCCTTCCTTATAGCGGGAGTAATGTTCCTTCTTTTCCTCGCAGGCTCGGGTATCAGCATTTATCTGAAGTTCTTCCTGCTTGCCCTCGCCGCCCTTTCTTATAAGGTGCATATATTCTTCCAGAAGCTGCGCCTTTATTTCAAGGAAAAGTGATAGGAGGTCTTGAGAAATGAAAAAATCGGTAGTAATCTTAATAGCAATAATCTACGTTTCCGCTATCGCTCTCGTAAGCTTCTTTGGGCTCAAGCACAAGGTCTTCGACGAGGTTGTGCCCGTATCCTCAATAGAGATACTCAACGAGGGCGGAGAATATAACGACAGATGGGGCGATTATTTCATCATAACCCCCGATGAGGACGGCGTGCGCGCCTTCCGTATCGAGTACCGCGTTTACCCCGATAACGCGAGCAACAGAGGCGTCTCCTTCACCGGAGAGAGCAAGGTTGCCACGGTTGACGACAGCGGTCTTGTCGTCTTTGAAAAGCCGGGAACGATAACCGTAATGATTACGGCAAACGACGGCACCGGTATCAGCAAAAAAGTAACCGTCATAGCAAGATAACCCGCATTTTGTAAAATATAATTTGCATTTCGCCTAATATTTCGGCGTTTTGCGTTTATATATAGCAAAAACTTTTTGCGCTCGCCAGAGCGCTGTCGGCACGGTTTTCGTGTCGGGAAAGGAAAAAGAAATGTTAAAGAAACTGTTTATGTTGCTCCTTGCAACCGTGTGCATCGTAGGTATTTTCACAGCCTGCGGCAAGGACAAGGAGGACAAAATAACCGCACTCTCCATCGTAGAGGGCAGTATCGACACGGTAGTTACCGAGGGCGAGGACTTTGACGCCTCGGGTCTTCAGGTGCTCGTTACCTACAAGAGCGGAAAAACCGCCACGGTCGGCGCAGATAAGCTCACCGTAACGAAGCCTGATACCGCTACCGCCGGCACCAAGAAGCTCAAGGTTACCTACAAGGGCTTCACCGCCGAGTTCGATATCACCGTTGAGTCGGCAGCTCCCGTTATCACGGGAATATCGCTGCTCACCGACACCGTTCCTGCAAAGGTGTTTGTCGGACAGTCTATCGACCTTACCGCAATAAAGGTAAGCGCCGCTTACAGCGACGGCACTACCAAGGTAATTTCGGCAGACGAGCTTGAAATTACTACACCTAACACCTCTGCGGCAGGAAGTGCAAGCTTCACCGTTTCCTACGGCGGAAAGTCGGTAAACGCTGCCGTTACCGTAATAGGTGTTAAGGAAATGCTCATAACCGGAGCAGGCTCGATGAATCTTCTCGTCGGTGACACTCCGAGCTACGATACTCTCTCGATTGTCGTTACCTACACCGACGACAGCACCGCGGCACTTACCGCAGCTGACGTTCAGATCGCCGCTCTCGATACCGCCACTCCCGGTGAGAAGACCCTCTCTGTCAGCTACCTCGGCGTAACGGTGAACAGCACCGTCTACGTTGACTGCGTAGTTAGCGTTGCTATCCAGAACCTTCCTACGAAGGTTGATATAGGCGCGGCTATCGATACCTCGGGCGTAAACGCGCTCGTAACCTGGCATAGCCAGAAGAAGGACGTCATAGTTCTTGCAGACCTCGCCCTCTCCCTCCCCGCAACCGATAGCGTTGGCAATAAGACCGCTACCGCAACCTATATGGGTGTCAGCGGCAGTGCAACCGTAGAGGTCGTAGGTGTTTCTTCCGTGACCCTCACGGGCGCTCTCCCCTCGGAGATAAAGCTCGGCGGTGAGTTTAACCCTGCTTCCGACGCGGTCGTTGCCGTTGCAACTATGACCGACGGTACGCAGAGAAACCTTAAGTATTCCGACCTTACCGTTACCGGCAGCGTTGATACCGCGAGCCTCGGCAACAAGACTCTCGCGCTTGCATATCTTGACGGCTCTGTAAATTACACCGTAAAAGTCTACGGCGTTAAGGAAATCAGAGTTGACGGACTTTCGGTAAATACCACCGTTACTCAGGGCCTCAGACCCGACGTAAGCACTCTTGCAATCTACGTAGTCTACGACGACGTTAACGCTACTCAGGTGCGCGTTACCGAGGGCTTTACCACCAACTTTGACACCCTCAACTTTGACGACGAGACCGACGACGTCCTCACCGTAACCTACGATATGGGCGCCTTCGGCATAAAGACCTGCACCGTCACCTTCTCCACCGAGCCCCCCGTGGTAGTTTCCATTACCGCCACCGTCTCGGCAGGCAAGGACAGAATATTCAAGGGCGCAGCCTTTGATAAGTCGGCAGTAAGCGTTATCGCATACTACAACAATAATACCTCAAGCCCCGTGACCGAATTCAACGTAGCAGACCTCGATTCCTCCGCGGCAGGCATAAAGAGCCTTACCGTAACCTACGGCGAGGGCGCAGACGCTCTTACCGCAGAGGTCTACGTAACCGTCCTCGAGGTAGTATCGGTTTCGGTTACCGCACCCACCGTGGTTGACCTCGGTGCACAGTACGATTACACCGCTCTCGTAGTAAGTGCCGTTATTTCCGACGGAACTAACACCGAGACCGTTAACGTTCCTTACGGCGAGTACACCGCGAGCGTAATTGATACGAGCGTAAAGGGTGATACCACCCTCACCGTAACCTACCTCGGAGTAGAGAGTGCCGAAGTCACCGTTCACGTTAAGTACGTAACCGCAATCGCCCTCTCGTCCGGCGTTCCCGCTTATATGTACGTTGACACCGTACTCAATAAGAGCGCAATATACCTTACCGTAACCTACTCCGTCGGCGAGCCCGTTACCATTCCTCTTTCTGCCGATGGCGTTAATATAACCAGAGACGTCAATACCTCCGTGGCAGGCACCACCTCCTTTGCGGTAGAGTATAAGGGTGCTACCTGCGAGAGCGGCAGCATTACCGTCAGCGCTGACGTAATGATGATTGTAATTCTCAGTACCTCGGTAAGCAACGAGGCTATCCTCGGCGAGACGTACGACTACTCGGGAATTAAGATAATAGTAGTTTACGAGGACGGCGACGGCAACCCGACAACCGGAATCGAGCAGGTAGTACAGCTCGGCGATAGCGCCCTCGAGGTTATTCCTCCCGACACCTCGAGTGTTGGTGACAAGGCTCTTACCGTTAAGTATAAGGGCTTCGAGAAGACCCTCGGCGTACACGTAAAGGGCGTTACCAAGATTACTCCCGTTACCGACAGCTACGTAAGCTCCATAAAGCTTGGCGAAACTCCGAACCTCTCCGAGATAAGATTTATAGTTGACTTCACCAACGGAACGCAGACCGAGATAGGCATTGAATCTTTCAAAAACGGATTTGACGTTTCCGCGATAACCTCCGCAACCGAGGCGGGTGTGTATTTTGCTAATGCAGAGTACAAGGGCTTCGAGGTAAAAGTTGCCATAACCGTAATTAAGGTAGACGAGGGCGCTACCGAGGGCGAGTTTATCGTGGGCGTTGCGCTTCCCGATGACATTCTCTCTCACAAGGGCTACTCCAACAACTTCAAGGTCAAGGACGAATACTACTACGTAGGTCACAACAATCCTTGGACGTTCTACCTCGAGCTTGTCGTTCTCGATGCAAACGATAAGATAGTCGACCGCGACGGTAAGAAATCCTCCTTCATCTACGATATTAAGGAAATCAAGAACGGCACGCCTACCGCGATAGACGACCTCTCCTCCGTTGTCAGCGTAGTCCAAAACAGCTATCAGTTCACCGAGGCGGCAGAGGGCAGAATCTTCGAGATAACCCTCACTCCCGACGCGGATAACGTTATCGGCGACCTCGAGGACCTCTCTGCGAGCCATATTGTAAAGGTTGTTGACGCATACAACGTCTACGAGGCGTGGGAGCTTAACTACCTCTCCAACCTTCCCGTAGGCGAAGACGACCTCGACGGAAACAGTATTCCCGGTGTGCTTGATCACCGCACCGCAGTAAACAGATATCTTAACGAGCAGCACGAAATCGCAGATCCTTCGGCGATAATCGATACCATAAAGGGTATGGTAATCCACGGAAATCTCTCGATAACCCTTGCCGACATTCCCGAGGAGTATATCTGTAAGACCGACGGTAGCGGCAGACCGCTTCCTGAAACCGTTATGTACGATAAATTCGGAGTTTTCCACCACGCCGTAACTGCGCAGAACCCGACCTTTGACTTCTACGGTAACTACTTCACCATCTACTCCTACGAGCTTCCCTGCGTAGTAAGAACCGGAGATCATCCCACCAACGACGATAACGTTTCGAACGGTGCGCTCTTCCGTTTCAGAACCTTGCAAACATGGCAGTATGGAAAAGACTTTGATCACAAGAATTTCAAGATCAATATAAACAACGTAGCGTTCAGAGATAACGACCCGAACAGTAACGTTCAGGCAGACTCCGAAAGACACATGAGAGGTCTTTCCTGCCTTAAGTTCAGCTTTGCGGACGTTACCGTTTACAACACCAACGTTGATGCCTTCTACGTTTCTATGTGCGCAGAGGACGACGACCTTACCATAAATATCAACGAGTCGAAGTTCTATAACGCTTGGCAGGGTCACATCTTCATCTGGAACCATAACTATCATCACTATACCGTACACAACTGGGACGATAAACTTGCCGATGCTAATCCCGAGACTCGTGCAACCTACCAGAACATAAAGATAAATATCAATAACTCTATGCTTGCAAAGTGCGGCGGTCCCGTAATCCTCTCCCAGCAGAATAAGAAAAATTCCATATATAACGTGGGCAGCGGTGCAGACGTCGTTGCTACCGACTCGGTTCTTTACTCCTACGTAACAGGTCAGGAGGCGTGGTTCGTTGCGGTAGGTCAGACCACTATGGCAGGTCAGATTCTTGCTATGGACCAGCTCGTAAGCGGAACTGCAAACGGTATATATCAGCAGATGAGTGCTTACGGTGTTCCCGGTGCGGAAATCTTCAAGGACGTTTCCTATCTCTCGAAGTCCAAGATAAACGGCGTTGAGACGATGAATATGATAATGGTAAATATGGGCTCGGGTCTGGGCTTTGAGGACCTCGGCTACGAGGGCAGCTTCACTAAGGTTACCACCGACGGTAACGGAAACGTGCTTTCGAGCGTTGTCGGCCTTAATATGCACAACCCCGAGACAAAAGGAGACCTCTCCACTACCAAGAATCCTCAGTACTATGCGTACAAGGAGGCAACCGGCGGTCAGGCTCCCATATTCGAGTCCTCCGTGGGCGGCACCTCCTTCGGTAATATCAGTGCCTCTATGTTTGACGGCCCCGGCCTTTACGGCTCTGATATGAGCTTCGCAACCGCTCCCGAAATGTACACCGGTGAGTATATCACTATGTACTATATAGGCCTCGGCATTATGCTCGAGTACTATAACTCCACCAACCCTGCGAGCACGCCCGTCGTGACTCCTCAGGAGTGGCTTTCTAAGTAAGGCTTAGAAAAAACAAAGCAAACAAAACGAAATCCACCACGGCAAAAAGTCCGTGGTGGATTTTTATATAAAGCTTGGCTCGGTTACCCCTCGCGCCTTAGGGAATTTTTGAATTCCGTCGGGCTCATACCCGTCGTCCTCTTGAAAACTCTTGCGAAGTATTGCTGATTGTCAAAGGAAAGCTCCTCGGCAATCTCGGAGAAGTTTTTCTCCCTTTCGCGTATCATCGCCTTCGCGAGGTGTATCTTTCTTTCTATCGCATACTTGCCGATGGTGTTTCCCGTCTGCTCGCGGAAGAGGCGGCAGAGGTAGGTCTTTCCGTAGCCGAATTTCGTGCAGATGTCCTCAAGCCTGAGCACCTCGTGCGCGTGCTCCTCTATGTACTCCTTGACGCTCTTGACTATATGGTTTTCAAGGCTCTCCTTGGAGGGGAAGAACGAGGCGTTACTTTTGACGGTAACGCTTCTGAGGAGCATTATCAGCAGCTGCTCGAGATAGGTCTTGACAAGCTGCTCTCCGCCGAGGTCGGCGCTCTCCTTTTTTACAAGACCGCATAGCTCGGTGTCGTTTTTCGGAATAACGTAGGTGCGCTCCGCCTCTGAGATTATCGAGGAAATGAAGGGGCGCAGCTCACGGCTCAGAGTCGCGCGCAGCTTCACGAAGCTCTGCATTACCGCAGAGTCGCACTCAAAGGAGATAACGAAGAAGTTCGGCGAGGAGTCGAGAGCCCTGACCGAATGGAACTCGTCGGGCGCGTGGAAGATAATCTCCCCCTGACCGAGCACCAGCTCCTCGTCTCCGCTCCTGACAAGAATCCTTCCCTTGTCAACGTACACCATCTCCCAGAAGTCGTGTGACTCACCCCCGAAGACAAAGCTCTTGTCGAACTCGTAGTAATGCACCGTGACTATTCTCGTAACGTTCACAATGCTCTCGGGCTTCGTTCTTATATACGTAGGTCTCATGCGCCGTCTCCATTCGCTTTCTTGTTGGCTTCTTCGTGCCCTTGTATCTTAACTTGCGCACGAAAGTATAAGTATAGAGGAAAAAAATATATTCCATTTTAAGGAGAAATACTGTATTATATAAGTGTAAGACTATTATAGCACAAAAAAAATTCAATTACAAGGAGTTTTTTATGAAAAAAGGTATTAGCATTTGGTCCTTCCCCGCACAGCCCTTAAAGGACAGCTTTGCTCTTGCAAAGGACGCAGGCTTTGACGGTGTAGAGGTTGCGCTCGACGAGGTAGGCGAAATCAGCCTTACCACCACCGACGAGGAGCTTCTTGCAATAAAGAAGCAGGCAGAGGACGCAGGCATTGAGCTTTACAGCGTTGCGAGCGGTCTCTATTGGAGCTACTGGCTCAACTCCGACTGTGAGGAGGAGAGAGAAAAGGCGAAGTCTATCGTGCGCCGCCAGCTCTACGTTGCGAAGGTGCTCGGCTGCGACACCATTCTCGTTATCCCCGGCACTGTTAACGCCGAGTTTGCAGCACCCGGCAGAATCATCGACTACAAGACTACATACGAGAGAAGCCTTGCGGCAATAAAGGAGCTTGCTCCCTACGCAGAGGAGCTTGGCGTTTCCATCGGTCTTGAGAACGTTTGGAACAGATTCCTCAATTCTCCCATCGAGATGGGCGACTTTATCGACAAGGTTGGCTCTCCCTTCGTAGGAAGCTACTTCGACGTAGGAAACGTCGTGTTCAACGGCTTCCCCGAGCACTGGATAAGAGCCCTCGGCTCTAAAATCAAGAAGGTACACTTCAAGGACTACCGCGTAGCTGCAGGCGGTCTTCACGGCTTCGTTGACCTTCTTGCAGGTGACGTAAACTATCCCGAGGTTATGAAGGCACTCGAGGAGATAGGCTACGACGGTTGGGTAAGCGCAGAGATGATTCCTGCATACACCTACTACCCCGAAACCATAATTTACAATACTTCTAATTCTATGGACAAAATTCTTGGGAGGAAATAAGAAATGATTAAGGTTGGACTTATAGGCTGCGGCTTTATGGGCGCTATGCACGCTAATTGCTACCGTGCTATCGAGGGCGTCGAGCTCGCTGCAGTTGCAGACATCAGACGCGACAAGGCAGAGGCTCTTGCAGGCGGTGCTAAAATTTATGCTGACGGTATGGAGCTTATCGAGGCAGGCGAGGTTGACGTTATCGACATCTGTCTTCCCACCTACCTTCACGCAAAGTACGCGATAGCTGCTATGGAGAAGGTTCGCTCCGTATTCGTAGAGAAGCCCGTTGCTCTTACAAACGATGAGGCAAAGGAGATGCTCGCAGCACAGAAGAAGACCGGTGCTTACGTTCAGGTAGGCCAGGTTATCCGCTTCTGGGACGAGTACGTTGAGCTCAAGAAGATTATCGAGTCGGGCGTGTACGGCAAGGTCGTAAACGCAAACTTCAGAAGACTCAGCCCCCGTCCCGATTGGGGCTGGGAGGACTGGCTGCTCACCAACGCTCTTTCGGGCGGCGCGGCACAGGACCTTCACGTTCACGACGTAGACTACGTTCTTTCCGTATTCGGAAAGCCCGAGAAGTTCTATACCGTAAAGAACAGAATAGGCGAGGGCAATTCCTACGTTAACACCCTTATGCAGTATGCAGATAGCGTAATCGGCGTTGAGGGTACCTGGGACCTTCCCGGCAACTACCCCTTCACCGCAAGCTTCCGCGTAGTGTTCGAGAAGGCTGTTATCGCAAATCTCGGTGGCAAGTTCCTTCTTTACAAGGTCGGCGCGGCAGAGGAAATCAAGATCGAGAAGAAGGAGCTTGCAACCTCTAACGTAGGCGGCAACATCTCCGACCTCGGCGGCTACTACAACGAGCTTCTCTACTTCACCGACAGAGCAAAGGCAGGCGAGGCGCTCGACAGAGCAACCCTTGCAGATGCGGCAGAGTCTCTTGAGTTCGTTCTCGGCGAGATAAACTTCTAAAATAAAGCTACAGGGACGCTCCGCGTTTGCGGAGCATCTATTCTTTTTTCTTGACAAATCGCTCCTTTGATTATATAATAGGTATATAAAATTGTTTTGGAGAATTTTATGGAAGATACGCCATTTCAGTCAAAATATTATAAAAAGGAAGACCCCGTCGCGGTAGTACCGCTTACCGAATACACTCCCGAGTCGGCAAGAGAGGCGCTTACAAGGCTTCTTCTTCCGCTCGGCGGACTCGATTTTGTCAAAGAGGGAATGACGGTGGTTATAAAGGCTAACCTCGTCTCGGCTATGAAGCCCGAGGCGGCAGGCACGACGCACCCTATCCTTCTCGGTGCGCTTACCGATATGCTAAAGGAGCGCGGTGCGCGCGTTATCGTCGGTGACAGCCCCGGAGGCGTGTACAATTCCGCCTTCGTCGGCAGGGTATACAAGGCGTCGGGAATGTACTCGCTCGCCGAGCACGGCGCCGAGCTTAACGATGATTTCTCGCAGTGTGCCGCAGTCTTTCCCGAGGGAAAGGTTATGCACGAGTTTACCTACACGGGATACCTCGATAAGGCTGACGTTATAATCAACTTTGCAAAGCTCAAAAGCCACGGAATGATGGGAATGTCCTGCGCGGCGAAGAATATGTTCGGAGCAGTGCCGGGAATTATAAAGCCCGAGTACCATTTCCGCTATCCGAAGTACGAGGATTTCGCGGATATGATAGTCGACCTCGACGAGTATTTCCACCCCACTCTTTCTATCGCAGACGCGGTTGTGGGAATGGAGGGCAACGGCCCGACCGCAGGCACTCCGAGGGCGATAAACTGTCTTCTCGCCTCGCATTCTCCGCATAACCTCGATCTCGTCGCGGCAAAGATTCTCGGATTCGAGAGCGGAGAGCTGCCGATACTCGAGGCGGCGTACAGGCGCGGTATGACTCCCGAGACTCCCGACGGGGTCAAGACCTTCGGTGACGTCGATTCGCTTATCCTCGGAGATTTTGAGAGAGTAGTTGAGCGCCGCTCGCTCCAGTTCGGCGGTGACGGAAAGAACCCTGCAAAGCGACTGTTCTCGAAGATAGCAGGCGCGCTCCTTCGTACAAAGCCCGTCGTGAAGAAAGACGAGTGCGTCGGCTGCGGCGTGTGCCGTGACGTCTGCCCTGCGAAGACCATTGTCATAAAGGGTAAGGTCGCAAAAATAAAGAGGGGCGATTGCATACGCTGCTTCTGCTGTCAGGAGTTCTGCCCCAAGAGCGCAATCAAGGTGCACAGAAGCTTTATAGCAGAGCTGTTCCACCACGAAAAAAAGAAGTAAGGCTCTCACCTTCGGGCATAACCGAACGAAAATGGAGGGTCTTGTAAAGTATCACTGATATAAATAACAGTGCGGAGAAAGTCAAGGTTAAAACCTACGGTTTTCTCCGTTTTTTTATTTAAATTTTCGTTCTACCGCCGTTTACTCACTCGTCGTATGTTAATACGCCTTTCGCTCGTCAGCCGACGGTTTCTGCTCCAAATCTGAGAGCCTTAATTTCGCGTTTTTTGTCGCTTTAGGTAACTAAATTTTTATTTTTAAATATTTAATAAAAAGCTATTGACAAAAGTTTACCGAAGTAGTATAATATTCGTAATTTTATTAGAAACGAAAGGAATTACCGAACGGTAATCAAGGCAAAACACCATGGATAGAGTGTATAACTTTTCCGCAGGACCCTCCATGCTTCCTCTCGAGGTGCTCAAGCAGGCGCAGGCAGATCTGCTCTGCTACGGTGAATCGGGAATGTCTGTTATGGAGATGAGCCACCGCACCCCCGAGTTCGAGGAGATTCTCCACGGAGCCGAGGACTCTCTCAGAAAGCTTATGAACGTACCCGCAAACTACAAGATTCTCTTCCTTCAGGGAGGAGCGTCGACCCAGTTCGCATCAGTACCTCTTAACCTTCTCTCAGAGCACAAGTGTGCAGATTACGTCGTTTCAGGTCAGTTCTCGAAGAAGGCGGCAATGGAAGCGAAGAAGTACGGCGATATTGCAATAGCGGCATCCTCCGCAGGCGCAACCCCTACCTTCTCTACCATTCCCGAGACTAAGCGTGCGGATTTCCGTCCCGACGCGGATTACGTCCACATCTGCTTTAACAACACCATCTACGGAACTAAATTCCATTATATACCCGACACCGGTAACATTCCCCTCGTTGCCGATATGTCCTCCTGCATAGTCTCCGAGCCGGTTGACGTGTCGAAGTTTGCGCTCATCTACGCAGGTGCGCAGAAGAACGTTGCTCCTGCAGGTCTTACCATCGTTATAGCACGTGCAGACCTTCTCGGAAACGCGCGCCCCGACACCCCTGCTATGCTCGACTATCAGCTTATGGCGGAGAACGATTCTATGTATAACACTCCCCCCTGCTGGTGCATCTATATGGCGAAGCTCGTCTTCGACTGGATTCTTTCCATCGGCGGTCTTGAGGAGATGAAGCGCAGAAATGAGAAGAAGGCGAGCCTTCTTTACGATTACCTCGACAGCCAGACCTACTATACCGCCCCCGTTGACAAGAAGTGCCGTTCTATGATGAACGTCGTATTCGTTACGGGTGATGCAGAGCTTGATAAGAAGTTTGCAAAAGAGGCGTCTGCCGCAGGTCTTAAGAACCTCAAGGGTCACCGCTCTGTTGGCGGCATGCGTGCTTCTATCTACAACGCTATGCCTTACGAGGGCGTAGAAAAGCTCGTTGCGTTTATGAAGGAGTTCGCGCAGAACAATCCCAAAATCGGCGAATAAGACAACTAAAGTTAGCAAAGAGAGATAAAAAATGAAAAAGATTAAGCTTATGAACAAGATTGCCGCAGTTGGCACCGACGTTTTTGACAAGAGCCTCTTTGAGGTTGGAGCCGACGTCGAGAGCCCCGATGCGATAATGGTGCGCTCGGCAAATCTTCACGAAATGGAATATAACCCCGAGCTTCTCGCTATCTCGAGAGCAGGCGCAGGTGTCAACAATATCCCTACCGACGAGTGTGCAAAGCGCGGTATCGTCGTATTCAACACCCCCGGTGCTAACGCGAACGGCGTTAAGGAGCTTGCGATAGCTGCTCTTATCCTCGCCTCGCGCGACATCGTTGGCGGCATTGAGTGGGCGAAGGGTCTCGGCGGTGAGCCCGACGTTGCGAAGGCTGTTGAGGCAGGCAAGTCGAAGTTCGCAGGCTGCGAAATCCTTGGCAAGACTCTCGGCGTTATCGGTCTCGGCGCAATAGGCGGTCTCGTTGCAAACACCGCTCGCTCGCTCGGAATGAACGTAGTCGGCTGCGACCCCTACCTCACCGTAAGCGCGGCTTGGAGCCTCTCCCGTGCAGTACATAGCGCGGCAAGCTATGATGAAATCTACGCCGAGGCTGATTACATCACCCTCCACGTGCCCTCTACCAAGACCACCAAGGGAATGATAAACAAGAACACCCTTGCGAAGATGAAGGACGGCGTGCGTATTATCAACCTTGCAAGAGCAGACCTCGTTAACACCGAGGATATGAAGGAGGCGCTCGCCTCGGGTAAGGTTGCCGCATACGTTACCGACTTCCCGATTGAGGCAACCCTTAACGTTCCCGGCATTGTGAACATTCCTCACCTCGGTGCGTCCACCGCGGAGAGCGAGGACAACTGTGCTATTATGGCGGCGCACGAGCTCGTTGATTTCCTTACCTCGGGTAACATCAAGAACTCGGTAAACTACCCGAGCGTTTCCATTCCTCACACCGGAGCTGCAAGAATTTGTATCGCTCACCTTAACGTAGCTAATATGCTCTCGCAGATTACCTCGATAGTCTCTGCCGAGTGCATCAACATCGAGAATCTTTCCAACGGCTCGAAGGGCGACTACGCGTACACCATTATCGAGGTGGGCGTTGACGTTCCCACTTCAATCAAGGAAAAAATCGAAGCTATCGACGGCGTTATCCGCGTAAGAGTAATCTAAAATAAAATCCTTTAGTGCAACCCGACGAAAAATCGGGTTGCTTTTTTTACAAAAAGAAGCGCCCCCGTAAAACGAGGGCGTTTTGTAAACTAAGATTTGCAATAATTCGTTATATCGGCGTGCGTTACGGCATCTTTGAGCTCTTCGTATGCGGGGAGAACTACGTCGTAACCGCGCGTGATAGCGGCAAAATCTTCAGCCTTCACGGTGAGAGTTACCGAGTTTTTAGCAAGAGCAGTCTCGTTTTCGCTGCTGAATTTTTTGTTGAAATCGGATATCTTTTCCTCTTGTATGAATATCATAGGAATTTCGATTTCTGCCGCCTCGTACTCATGCGTATTCGCGTTGTACGTATAGAAATACATAGTCTTAAATTCTATATCGAACATTCTTGAGGTAGACTTTGCACTCAGACCGCCATAGAGAGCAGAATGAAGTTTGTCGTCAGCATAACCGTTAATCCAGATGGTGTCGGGATTAACCTTGTTAGCCTCGTCGAGCTTCTTTATGGAAGTAAGACCGTTGACGCTTGCAAGGGGGAACCAGTAGGTGTTGTACTGAACGTCGCCGACGATGGGAACGCTCGTAACCTCCTTGACCTCCGAACCGACGAATCTTCCCGTTTCGTTGTCATATACCTCGCAGTTGGTGCCTTCGCTTCCGAGAAGGAAGTCGCCCTTGTTACCGGTTATGACGGTGTAGTCTTCTCCTACCTCAATCAGTGATTTGGTGGAGCTTACGGTTTTATCGCCGAGAGTTATGTAGTCGTAAATCATACCCAAGGTATAACCGTTTTCATCACGCCAAAATTCAATGAGCGTAGATTTGGTATCAAGAATGTCGAGCGCTACGGTGAAGCTGCTTTCTGCCACGTGGCACTTTAAAATTGTAGTCTCTGTAAGCTGTATTTTAGCTCCATACTCCTCGCTTTCGAGATTCGAGTAGAGAGTAACCGAAACGGTTCCGACGCCTGCGCTAAGGGTATAGGAGTCTTCGGTTATGTCGATAACGAAGCTGAATGCGCCTGCGTTGCCCTCGAAGTGCTTGTAGTCGTCGGGTGCGCCGTCAAGGAATGAGGAGTAGAGCGATTTTACAACGTTCATAGATGCGTAAACGGTGTTCACATATCCGAGCGCCTTCCCCGATACGTTGAGTACGGAGTAGGCAGCGTTAAGCTGCTTTCCTCTGCCGTTGGCGGGGGTTTGCGATATGCTTACGAAGCTCGAATAATCAGGGGTGCTCGTTGCAACGAAATTTTCTGTATTAAAGCTCTCGGGGAGGAAGGACCACGGATCGGGAACTGCGCCAAAGGAGTTGATAACCTTCGTTGCCAGCCCGGAGAGGTTGAACTTGATTTTGAAGGTTACGGGAAGCTCGAGGGTCAGATAATTATCGCCGGATATGACGATTTTTGCCTCGTAGGTTTTAACAGCGCTAACGCCGTCCATGCTTTCCGCACCGTCAAATATGTATTTTACACTCACACCCACAGGGAGAGTGCCGCTGTACGTGGGCTTATGGTTGTTTCCGTCCTCGGTTACCGACTGAGTTGCCTCCGCGCTAACGCCCGTGATTTCAGCCTTGTTTACGGTGAGCGTTGCGGTAAGCGTCTTATCCTTGTAGCCGTCACGTACGAGCGTTGCGGTCGCGTTATACGTTCCAGCGTCGGTTCCCTTATTATTCTTGTAGGTTATCACCGTTCCCTCGGGGAGAGTACCGGAGACCTCTATAACGTGCTCCTGACCGTTGTAGGTTACGGTATTATCGCTAAAGATTATTCCCGTGAACTCGAGTCCTTCGGGCTCGTCTTCGCCGTTGTCGGGGTTTTCGGGCTCACTGGGATTCTCGGGCTCACTTACGTCCTTACCGTCCTCGAACGCTGCCTCGCACTCGTCGCACTTTCCGTCGTCGTTTTTGTCGGCGTGAGTGCATTTGCTTCCGCTATCGCCGCCTCCACAGGACACGAGAGCGATACTCGCGCTAAACGAGAGCAACAGAGCAATAAGTAGGGTAGTTAATTTTTTCATGCATAGTCTCCTTCTTCACCTTTGATGATGTCTTTTTGTACACTTATCATTACATAAATGAACACAAACGGGGAAATAATGAGACCGAGAAAGAAACCGAGTATAGTGCAGAGAAGACCAAAGAGGAATCCGAGAATTCCGAAGAGTATCTTCATTCCTATTACCCATAAAAATCCGTCAAGATCCCACGTGAATATGAGCCCGGGCCAGGTTATAGATGCCGAGCACATATATGAAATAACGTCTGTTACCGCAGTATCGTAGAAAAGCATAGCGGTAAAGGTAAACGAGCAGATTACCGTTAAAAGGCTTCCGACGAGAAGCTCTCCCGAAAACCACGATACAGTGCCAACCGTTCCCAGAATGAAGACGAGAGAGGCAACTACCGTCGCAACTATAAGGCTTAAGCGTCGTTTGTTACGCAGACCGCGACGTATATTTTCCGTTTCTGCTTCCTTTTTCTTTATTTCGTCCGCGCGGCGCTTCTTTTCTGCCTCCGCTGCACGGCGCGCTCTTTCTTCGTCTGCCTTAACGCAATCCTTACATTTAATAACCGGCGTGCGCTCGCCTATCGTTTCTTCCGTAACGGTAACTCCGCAGGATTTGCAGAAGCCTATCGTCTGAGGCGTCTCGAGTTTTTCCTTTATCGCCTCTGCAAAGCTTTCCGCGTTTATCGTCTGTGCGGGCTGTGCGTCAACGTCCAAAAGCTCATCAATAGAAACCTTGTAAAGATTTGCAAGTGTTTTGAGTGTGGCGAGGTCGGGCTCTGCGAGGTCATTTTCCCATTTTGATACGGCTTGTGCGCTCAAGTTGAGGCGCTCTCCGAGCTCGGCTTGAGTAATTCCGAGCAGTTTTCTGTAATTGGATAGCTTTTTTCCAAGTGTCATGCGTGGTGTCTCCTTGCGTTTTTATTTCTATGATACCACTATCCGTTGAGTTTATCAATAGCTGATTGGTTGAATTTCGCCACTTTTAGTTGAAAAGTGCGATAAGTCTGCCGAAACATCTAATGTATACATTATATAATATGCAAGTCTATTTGTCAATAACAAATTTATTATATAATTTACACATTAGATAATGCGAGGGAATTATGAAGCTTAGAATTGACGAGATACTCCGCGAAAAGGGTAAAACGAAATATTGGCTGTATATACAGCTCGGGCTCAGCTACCAGAACTTTAACCGCATAATCAACAATCAGACAAGCGGTATAAAATTTGAAAACCTCAAGGCTATCTGTGACATTCTCGAGTGCACTCCGAACGACCTTTTTGTGGAGTATCACTCAACCTGAGGTTGAAAAAGGAATAGAACGCGGCACCTCTTTATGCGGTGTCGCACTTTTAATTGTAAAAATACTACAAAAAACCTTTTTCAAACTCTTATCATTTCTGTAAAAAATAAATTTGCATTTTCCGAAAAATTGTGATATAATAGATTGGTTAATCTAATTGAATTCAATTTTGTCGAAAGGTAACGAAAAGATGAAGCGTACCGATTTAAGAAACATTGCTATAATTGCTCACGTTGACCACGGTAAGACCACCCTCGTTGACGAGATGCTCCGTCAGGGCGGTATCTACCGCGAGAATCAGGAGATGGAGGACCGCGTTATGGACTCGGGCGACCTCGAGCGTGAGCGCGGAATAACTATACTTGCAAAGAACACCGCCATACACTATAAGGGCGTCAAGATAAACGTCATTGACACCCCCGGCCACGCCGATTTCGGCGGAGAGGTCGAGCGTATACTCAAGATGGTAAACGGCGTTATACTTCTCGTTGACGCGGCAGAGGGCCCTATGCCCCAGACTCGCTTCGTACTCGAGAGAGCGCTCGCTCTTAACCACAGAGTTATAGTCGTAGTCAACAAGATTGACCGCCCCGACGCGCGCCTTGACGAGATAGGCGACGAGGTGCTTGAGCTCCTTCTCGAGCTTGACGCGACCAACGAGCAGCTCGACTCCCCGATGCTTTTCTGCTCGGGCAGAGCAGGTACGGCGTCCTTTGACCCCCACAACCCCGGCACCGACCTCACCCC
>JAZOMD010000182.1:0-5077 GCA_045653745.1 Eubacteriales bacterium
CAAACGCAGATGAATTGGACGGAGACGGATACTTCGGGCGCCTTTACGGTAACGCCGCTGAAGGATAAAGACGACCCGACAAATCTGAGTCCACCGGGATAAAATTACGGGCGAGTCGCTATGACGCGCCACGCAAAAAGCGAGAATGCTAGACTTTAGCATTCTCGCTTTTCTTATTTGGTTATAGGTATTTTCTTTATGATTGCTTTTTTATAAAGGCTTTCAGTTTGGAGATGGGCATAGGCTTTGCAAAATAGTAGCCCTGTATTCCGTCGACTCCGAAGGAGCTTAGCCTCTCGACCTGCTCGAGGGTTTCTGCGCCCTCGGCAACGACCTGCAAGCCCATATCGTGGAAAAAGTCGGTAAGAATGTGCACAAGGTCGCCCTTCTGCGAGTTTTCCAGCGTAGAGGTAAGGCTCATATCGAGCTTGACCGTCTTAAGGGGAAGCCTGAATATGCAGTTGAAGTTCGAGTATCCGACGCCGAAGTCGTCGAGGTAGAAGGTATATCCGCTTTCTGCGAGGCGGCGCATATTCTTTTCCACAAGCTCGAGGTTGTCTATGATAACTCTTTCGGTAAACTCGAAGCTGATTCTCTCGTGAGGAAGACCGTAGCTATCAACTATGGCGTTCAGATTTTCCTCAAACTCGGGGTCGATAAGCTGTGCCATCGGCAGGTTTATCGAGGCGCGCATATCTCCGAGCTCGGGATTTGCCGCAAGGGTGCGGCAGGTGGCGTCTATGACAAATCGGGTTATCGGGATAATCTGTCCCGTTTTCTCCGCGAGGGGAATGAACTCGGCAGGGCTGATAAAGGTTCCGTTAGGCTCCTTAAGTCTCAGCAGCACTTCCATAGAGGAGAAAGAATTTTTCTTGTTACTGTAAATCGGCTGGAACCATACCTCAAATCCCGCGTTCGCGCTTATCGTGTGCATACGGTTTATGAGATATTTTCTTCTGAGACGCGCGATTTCGAGGTCGAGAGAGCAGACGATGTGCTTCTTCTTTTCCTCTTTTGCAAGGGTTATGGCGTATTCGAGCTTCTCGTAGATGGCGTCGGCGTTTGCCTCGTCCTGCCAGATATGCTCGGCGACGGTGTATTCGAGGGTAAAGTCGCGGCCCTTATAGTTTATGGTTGTATCGAGGAGCGCGAGGAGTCTTTCGGTCTGCGCGGCGCTTTCCTCGTCATTTTCGGGAGAGGGAAGAACGAGCGCAAAGGTTGTTCCGTACATATGGAAGGGAGCGCCGCCCTCGTGTTTGCTTAAGAGAAATGCGAAGTGGTAAAGAATTTCGTCACCGACTCGGTGGCCGTGGTTTTCCTTGATGGAGCCGATGTTGCCGAGCTTTATGAGGTAGGCCTTGAATTTTTTCGCGGATTTAATGCGCTTTGCAATCTCGGCGTAAAAGCTCCTGCCGTCGTTAAGGCTGGTGAGAGTGTTGGTACTGATTCTGCGGTTCTGGAAATTGAGGAAAAAGGTGAGCTCTATAAGAGTGATAGCGAGCACGAACGCCGACGTGTTCGGGTAAATGAAGCGTGCCGCTATGCAGAACAGGATTATCGGCAGAGTAAGAAGGAGAGAGTGCTTAACGTTCGAGCTCAGGGTTTTCTTATGTACTATACAGCAGACCATAACCATCAGGGCCTGCGGTATGAGGAAGACGTAGGGAAGGAAGGAGACCGAACCTTCTGTGTATTCTCCGCTCGCGCTGACGGAGAATATATATCCGTAGCGAAGGTTGAGGAGAATAACCACCGTGAAAACGGCGTATAGCGAGCTGATAACGATTTTTCCTCTCAAAAAGTCGCTATCTTCCTTGAGCGCGTGCTCGGTTACCTTGCTTATAAGGTACAGGGCGAGCAGAGATGTCGTTAAGAGCGAGAGGAGAATATCGAGGGTCGTGAAAATCTTGATATTCACCGCAGAGAGCAAGAGGCTCGAGAGCGCTTGGGTATGAAGGGTGTTTATAACCGTGGTAAGAAACGTGAATATGAGACATATTCTGAAATAACGGCTGGATTTACTTATGAAGTACCTGTTGCGGAAGAACATTACCGCTACTATAAGCAGAATTCCCAAGGCGAAGTAGTTACAGATGGTGCTCATATTTTTTCCTTTCTTGCTAAATTTTGTCAAAATCAAAGTCGCGCCAATAGTAATTATACACATATTGATGAAAAAAGTCAATCCCCAAGGCAAAAAAATGTGGATTTTTGCCATATTCGTATTGAAAACGCGGTGAAAATGTGATATAATTGTCGTAAAGGGATTTCGTTTTAGATTTTGACTTTTCCCGAGAAATCCCCGTGAGAGGTACCCTATGAAATCTATCCATACCAAATTTTTAACAGTTGTAATTTCAGGCATGCTTATTCTCGCACTGGCTATAAGTGCCGTGAGCGTAATCTATATAAGCGGTATTCTTGAGGAAGATTCCAACGTTATAACAGAGAGCGTCGCAAGCACCGAGGCGCTCAGAATAAACGACGCACTCAGAGAGGTTGAGTACAGTGCACAGCTGATGGAAACCTACGTTTCCTCGAGCGTAGAGGACGCGCAGTTCTTGACGGACGACGCCTTTTTGGCGGAGTATTGCGAAAAGGCGAAGACTGTATTCTATGCTATCGCCGAGGGCTGCGACAGCGCACTTTCGTATTTTTTGCGCTTTTCGCCCGAGCTTACCGATAACAGGGCAGGCTTTTACGTAGCGAGAGCATCGACGGGCGCGAGCTTTTCGGATATGCCGACGAGCAACCTTGAAAATTATGAAACCGACCCTGCACTGTTTTGGTTTTCCAAGCCGAAGCTTGAGCGTAAGGCGATATGGAGCGACCCTTACGTAGACGCCGGGACGGGGGTTAAGATGATAAGCTACGCAGTGCCGATATACGTAGACTATCAGTTTATCGGAGTTCTCGGAATAGACATCGCGTTCTCGAGGATTACCGAAATGGTAGATAAGATTTCGGTTTACGATAACGGCTTTGCATACCTTGCCGGCTCGGACGGAAGGATAGTTTATTCCTCTGCGGATTCGCACGTCATCAATAGGGCGGCCTCCAAGCACGGCTACGCCGAGGAGCGCAACGCTCTGATTAGCGGTCTGACTCTCGTTGTGCACGCCGATTATTCGGATATCCAGAGGGACAGCTATCAGGTTGTGTGGATGATAGTCATAATAGTTTTCGTGCTTATGGCTTGCTTCGTGCTTATTACCTTCGTTTTGACGAGGAAAATGACAAGGCCTCTCAAAAATCTTACCGCCGCCGCAGAGCTGTTTGCCGACGGTAACTTCGACGTGCAGATTGACTCCTGCGAGCGCCGTGACGAGGTTGGCACTCTGGCGAGGGCGTTCAACAAGACCGCAATTAAGATGAAGGGTTATACCAACTACATCAACGCACTTGCGTACAAGGACACTCTGACAGGCGTGAAGAATCGTGCCTCGTATAACGACTTCTCGAACAGCATTGATATCAAAATCAAGAGTGGAGAGTGCGAGCCCTTTGCCGTTCTCGTAGCCGACATAAACGGACTAAAGGCGGCTAACGACAAGTACGGTCACGAGGTCGGAAATAAGCTCATAGTCAAATCGGCGAGAGTTATTTGCGACACCTTCAAGCGCAGCCCCGTGTTCCGTATAGGCGGAGACGAGTTTGCCGCAATACTCCGCGCAGACGACTTTGAGAAATACACCGAGCTTCTTGAGAAAATGGACGCCGCTTGTGCGAGCTCTCCCGTCGCTTTTGGAGATGACGAGATAGCCGTTTCGATAGCTCGCGCCGTAGCCGTTTACGACGAGAGAATGGATACCTCGTTTGAGGACGTCTTCAACAGGGCTGACAGAAAGATGTACGCAAACAAGCACAGTATGCGTGAGTTCGACGGCTCGTAACCAATATTCACCTTTAAAGGATTTTAAGGCAATTCCCGAGCTATCGGGGATTGCCTTTGTTGTGCCTGCGGAGAAGTGTAGATGAAAACAGATGTGTTTTTTTGTCAAAAAACGCCAAAAGTTCCATATATGACAACTGTTGTTGTCGTTTTGTGCTTGTTTGCGCCACCTTCTGTTGGCAAATTATGCTCTTTACAAAAGGAAAATCGACAGCAAGATATATCTGAAAAAATTCGCGTTTTGTGTTGCAAAATGTAGAATAGTATGCTATAATATTTATAAAGCATATTATATTCTCGCGAGCGCGGGATTTTATCGCGCACGGTGTGAATGTCGGCCCGGGTGTGTGAATATGATGGTTTGTGCACCAAAACCTAATTGAATGGAGAAACGGTATGGAAAACAAAAACGAAGAATTTTACAGTATTGACGTGTCTCGTATTTTCAAGACACTCTGGCATAAAGCTTGGATTATAGTTTTGACAGGCGTGCTTGCCGCCGCTATCGGCTTCTCGCTTGCGGCGTTCGTGGTAGCACCGAAGTATTCGTCCTCGGTCAGACTCTACGTAAACAACAGCAGAGACTCCGCGGCGGGCTCGAGCTCTAACATAAGCTCCTCTGACCTTACTGCATCGCAGAGCCTTGTCAGAACGTACAGCGTTATACTTAACAGCAGAACGACTCTTGAGGACATCATCGCCGAGGCGGACGTATCCTACACTACTCGCGAGCTTTCCAAGATGATACAGGCTGAGCCGGTTGACAACACCGAGGTTATGCAGGTGACCGTTGAGTGCGGTGACGCCGAGGAGGCTGCGAAGATTGCAAAGGCGGTGTGCGAGATCCTGCCCGAGAAGATTGCGGAGATTATCGACGGCGCGCATATGGAAATAGTTGATAGGGCTAAGGTGAATGAGGAGAAGGTTGCTCCGAGTGTTGCCATATACACGGCGGTTGCGCTGGTAATAGGTTTCTTCATTTCGATAGCCGTCATAACCGTCAGAACGCTTCTGGACGACAGAATTCACGACGAGGACTACGTTCTTCAGAATTACGACTGCCCCGTTCTTGCGAAGATTCCCGACCTCGTTAACGCAAAGGGAAGCAAGAAGTACGGATACTACTACAAGCGCAAAGAAGAAAACAAGTGAGAGAGGCGGTGTAAGAAATGAGGCTTTTCAAAA
>JAZOMD010000183.1:0-10997 GCA_045653745.1 Eubacteriales bacterium
TGCTCACAAACGATTTCAGAAAAAAGGCAGACGGCACAGCGTCGGTTATGCTTGATTTTTATACCGACTCGAGGAGCCTTTCCTTCTCCTACACCACCGAGTCGAAGGCAGGTCCGCTTATCAACTACGCCTTTATCGATATATGGGTAGACGGTATGATAGCCGCCCACGTCGGCAACTACCACAACACCGCAAGGTCGGGCGAAGCCTGCGTAGCACTCCCCGAGGGAGAAAAGCGCGTTACCGTATATATGCCCTCGATGTTCGCGACCACCCTCTGGGACGTCACCCTCGACGACGGCGCGAGCCTCAGAGCGGCAGAAAAGAAGTACAAGGTACTCGTCATCGGTGACTCTATTACCCACGGCTACGAGGGACACTTCCCCTCCCTCAACTACGCAAACACCGTTATCAGAGAGTTCGGGCTCGATGCCGTAAACCAGGCGATAGGCGGCGAGGTCTTCCGCGCGGATATACTCGGCACGAAGGCTCTTTTTGCGCCCGACTTCATCACCGTTGCTCTCGGCACCAACAACTGGGAAGGTCAGCCCGAGGCAGAGGCGTTCTTCAAAAAGCTCGTAAAGCTCTACCCCGACACGAGAATTTTCTACATATCTCCCATCTGGCGTGTGAGTGCCAACGAGCGCTTCATAGAGGCGGTTTCCGAGTATGAGGAAATCGCAAAAAGATACGGAGCAGAAATCATTCACGGACTCGATTTGCTCCATCATATGCCCGAAATGTTTACCGACGGTTTACATCCGAACGACCTTGGCTACACTCAGTATGCAAATTCGCTCATTAAGGTGCTTCGTAAATTTGGCATAAACTAATCCTCAAAAGGAAGATTTTTTTAATGTTATTAAAGAAAAACGACCTTGAAAAAATAACCTTCGGCGCGCTCAAAATTACGGAAAACGAGGGTCACTTCGACTTTTTCCGCTTCGCGCCCGAGCAGGTGGCAGTTTACGAGAGAGAAGCACCGAGATTTGCACCGAGGACGGAGTCCTCGACCTGCGTGCAGTTCGATTTTTACACCGACGCCGAGAGCTTCTCCTTCTCCTACTCGACCGAGTCGAGGATGGGGCCGCTCATAAACTACGCCTTCATTGACGTATGGGTCGACGGTATGATGGTCGCGCACGAGGGCAGATACCATAACACGAAAAAAGAAGGCAGGCTCGAGCTCACTCTCCCGAAGGGTGAAAAGCACCTGACGGTCTACTTCCCCTGCTTTTTTAGGACTACCGTATGGGACGTTTCCCTGCCCGACGGTGCGAGCGTTCGTCCTGCGAACAAGAAATACAAGGTGCTTATGCTCGGCGACTCGATAACCCACGGCGCAGAGTCGCATTTCCCCTCGCTCACCTCGGCAAACACGGTTATAAGGGAGCTTGGATTTGACGCGGTGTGTCAGGCTATCGGCGGCGAGGTCTTCAGACCCTCGATACTTGGGGATAAGAGACTTTTCAACCCCGATATTATCACTGTTGCCCTCGGCGCAAACGACTGGAACGGTGTTCCCGACGGCAAAAGATACTTTGAAAAGCTCTCGGCACTCTATCCGAATTCGAGAATAATCTACGTCTCACCCATATGGTCAAAAGGACTTGACGAGCACTGCCTTGAAGCTATCGACGGCTACGAGGCGGCGGCAAGAGAGCACGGTGCCGAGGTAATTCACGGACTTGACACTATCCCCCACCTTCCCGAAATGTTCACTGACGGCGAGCACCCCTCGACCCTCGGATTTACACTCTATTCAAAGGCTCTGCTGAAGGCCTTTAGAGGACTTGGAGTAAAATGATATGAATTTAACCGACAAGGAACGCCTCGCGCGGCTGACCGCCGTCTTCGACAGAGGCTATCGCATAGCCCGCCTTTACGCCGATTATCTCGAAAGATACCCCGAGGCTATAACGGCAGAGCTCGTCTCGGAGCTTACCGCTGACGGCGCGCTTTCCGAAAAAGAGGCGCTGGTCGCTATTCTCTCGGAGATGTTCTCTCTCGACTTTGACACCCCCGAGGACAGAATTATAATACGCGACCTTCTGCCTCGCTCGGTGCGCGTGCTCGAGACCGAAAGATACCTAAACAACCCCTACTACAAAAACATAAAAATCGACAACATCAAAGAGGATAACTGGGAGCTGCGCCGTGAGGCGTACGAGCCATACCGCGCCTTTATCGCAGGCGATATGGAGACCGAAGATTTCCTCGATATTCCCCCTCTCGGCTTTTTCAGGGAGAGATTTGAGTTCCCTGCTGTGCTTGAGGACGGAAACGAGTGGATGACGCTCACTCCCGTAGACCTCGACACCTCGGAGGAGGCTATCGCCGCCGCGCGCGGCAAGGTGGTTACCTTCGGGCTCGGGCTCGGCTATTACGCCTATATGGTATCGGAAAAATCCGAGGTCGAATCGATAACGGTGGTGGAAAAGAGCCCTTCGGTTATAGCACTTTTCAAAAAGCATATTCTCCCTCAGATACCGAACGGGGAGAAGATACGCATCGTAGAGGCAGACGCCTTCGAGTATGCAGAAAGAGTTATGCCCGGCGAGGGCTATACGGTCGCCTTCGTTGACACCTGGCGCGACGCTTCCGACGGAGCACCTATGTACGAGAGAATGAAGCCGCTCGAGCCGCTCTCCCCGAAGACCGAGTTCCACTACTGGATTGAGGGCTTTATAAAATCCCGTCTTCGCTCTCTGAAGTTCGAGGAGCTACTCGAGGCGGTGGGCGAAAACAAGGACACAGCCCCCGAAACCTACGGAGAATTTTTAGAAATTCTAAAAAAATATTTATAAAACGCGTAACCCGTGCCGAGTTTTTCCGTCTTTATTACCGACGGGCGGCCACGGACGGTTTTATTTGAAAGGAGATTTGTGCCTATGCAGGACTCGGAGATAATCGAGCTCTACTTTGCGCGTGACGAGCGTGCAATCAAGGAAACTGCCGACAAATACGGCGGCTACTGCACGAAAATAGCGATAAATCTCCTCACGGATATTTTCGAGTCCGAGGAGTGCGTGAACGACACCTATCTTCGCACCTGGAACACAATTCCCCCGACGCGCCCGAATATATTCAAGGCATTTCTTGCAAAAATCACGAGGAATCTCGCCCTCGACAGGCTCGACGAGAAGAACGCACAGAAGCGCGGTGGGCGTGTACTCGAATCGCTCGACGAGCTGTCCGAATGCGTTGCGAGCGAGGGCGAGGTAACCGACCCCATTATGCTCGCGGAGACGGCAGAGATTATCAACGAATTTCTCTCGGGTGAGCGTGAGCTCTCTCGCGTGATTTTCGTGCGCAGATATTTCTACCTCGATTCGGTTGGGAGTATTGCAAAATTCCTCGGAATCGGCGAGTCGAGGGTGAAGACTCTGCTTTTCAGAATGCGAGAGAGGCTAAGAGAGGTCTTACGAGGGAGGCTCGGAAATGAAGGCTAACGAATTTTTGCTCGCCGCGATAGGCGAGATAGATGAAAAATATATTGCCGAGGCGGCAAGACCGAGAAGCACGGGCAGGCTCACGGCGCGCATAGGTGCTATCGCGGCGTCCTTTCTTGTGACGGTTAGCATAGTCATCGGCATTCTCGGCGGCGCCTTTGACTTATTCTCGGGAAAGATGGAGCCCTCGGGTGGCGGAAACTCGGCAGGCAGCTCGGGCTCTGCAAACTTAATGCCAACCATAAGCTCGGATACAGGCTCTGCAAAGCTCGTAGGCGTCGACAGCATGCAGGGTTCGACTGTAAGGCTCGTGCTCTACAATACGGTCGAGGAGATGGAGGTGCTCTTACTTGAAAGCGAGGACACCCCGATTGAAGAAGGAATTACACCTATAATCCGGTGCGACGGCGAGAGCTGCGACTCACCGCCGACCGAGGCTGGCAGCTATCGTCTGTATATCGAATTCCCCGAAGGAAAAGATTATTCCGCTATCTACTTCTCGGGTATAGGAACACTTTCCCTCACCAAATAAAAAAGAAAAAAACGCTTGATTTCCCCCGAAGCGGGATATAAAAATCAAGCGTTTTTATTTTTCGTTTTTTCGGTTTTTCGTTCGATTTTGCAAACTTTTGCAAATTTCAGTTTGCATTTTTGCTTGCTTTAGAGCATCACCTGCGCTACCGCGAAGTAAAGCAGGAGCGCCAACGCGTCAACGAGAGTGGTGATAATCGGCGACGCCATTACCGCAGGGTCGAAGCCCACCTTGTGCGCGAGTATGGGGAGTGCGGCACCTATGATTTTCGCAACCAGAACCGCGATAGCAAGGGCGAGCGAGACTATGAGGGCGACCATCAGAGTCACCTCTGAGTTGCCGAGCAGAAGGCCGTCTATAAGCATAACCTTAAGGAAGGTGACGACGGCGAGCGACACGCCGCACATAATACCTATTCTTATTTCCTTTGAGAGTACGCGGAGTATGTCACGGAACTCCACCTCTCCGAGCGAGATACCGCGCGTTACGGTAACCGAGGACTGACCGCCCGAGTTACCGCTGGTGCCCATCAGCATAGGCACGAAGATTATGAGCACCGCAGGGAGCGCCGACTCAAAGCTCGAGAGTATAGTACCCGAGAGGGTGGCGGAAATCATAAGAAGGAGCAGCCACGGAATTCTCGACTTCCAGATAGAAAACACCGAGGTTTTAAGGTAGGGGGTCTCGACGGGGGTTATCGCCGCCATCACTGCGAAGTCTGCCTCCGACTCCTCCTTGATGACCTCCATTGCATCGTCGACGGTAATAATACCGACGAGTCTGTCCTCGCTATCGGTTACGGGCATCGCAAGGAAGCCGTATCTGTCGAGAAGTCGCGCAACCTCCTCACGGTCGTCGTTCGTATGAACCGAAATCACTCCATCGTCCATTATATCGGAAAGGAGAGTCTCGGGGTCGGAGATAAGCAGCTGCTTTGCCGTAATTATACCGATAAGACGGCGGTCGCGGTCGGTAACGTAGGAGGTGTATATAGTTTCCTTATCTATCGCAACGCGCCTGATGTGCTCGAGCGCCGCACCCACGGTCATAGATGCCGAGAAGCGCACGTACTCGGTGGTCATAACGCTTCCTGCGGAATCCTTCGGGTAATTGAGTATCTTGTTTATAGCCGCTCTGTCCTCGCCCGAGGTATTGCGCAAAATACGCTTTACAACGACGGCAGGCATCTCCTCTATGATGTCAACGGTATCGTCGACGTAGAGCTCCGCGAGTATCTCGGAGAGCTCGCGGTCACTGAAGGAATCGACGAGCCTTCTTCTGTCGGGTGCGTCCATCTCGACGAAGGTCTCTGCCGCGTGCTCCTTAGAGAGAAGGCGGAAAAGCAGGGCGTGCTTATTGTCGGGAATCTCGTAAAAGAGCTCTGCAAGGTCGGGCGCAGGCATATCCTCTGCAAGAGCCTTGATGCGTGCGTAACGCTTTTCCTCGGCAAGCGAGGAAAAAAGCTCGGGGGTCAGAATCTCCTCTGCCCCCGAAATTTCAACTTTTTCAAAATCCATTTCGGGTCTCCTTTCCTTTATAGGGGACAGGTGCGTCAAAAACGGCGCAAAAGAGGGTGGTTATCCACTCTCGCCTATCCACTCGGGCCCGAAAAGTCAAAAGGGTCTACTCCGCTATACGGGCAACCGAGCTGTGCTTATTAAAAATTATAGAGCGTCTACTTCGACTGCCGTCGGACATTATAACGGGTCTCCTTTCATTTTTTTACGCTTTATTTTAGCACTTTTCGGCGGCTATGTCAAGTATTTTCCAAAAAATTCAAGAAAGAAGAGCAGCTTTTATTTCGTCAAGGTCGCCTGCCCCCATAAGAACTACCGCCCCCTGCGTTCGCGAGTCTATATAGGGAACTACGTCTGTGTCGGGAAGAAATATCGCAGAGGGGCCGATAGCCTCGGCAAGCCTCGCGGAGCTCACCCCGACGACGGGCTCCTCGCGCGCAGGATAAATCTCGGTAAGTATAACGCTGTCTGCGAGCGAGAGCGCACGGCGAAATCCGTCGAAAAGTGCGGCGGTGCGCGAGTAGGTGTGAGGACGGAAAACCACCGTAACCTCGCCGCCCGTATGCAGGCGAAGGGCGTTCAGCGATGCGGCTATCTCGGTCGGGTGATGGGCGTAGTCGTAATAAATCTCCCTGCCCCACCGTTTGCCTATAAGCTCAAGGCGGCGGTGGATACCGCGAAAGGAGAAGAGCCCGTCGCGCACGGCTTCTACCGCGAGGCCGTATTCGAGAGCGCATACCGCGGCGGCAGCGGCGTTTGCTACGTTGTGCACGCCTATCAGGTTTATGACGAATTCACCGAGCACCATACCGTGGCGGCTTATGGAAAACCTGTATCCCGTGTCGAGAAAAGCCGTTATCCGGTAGACGTAATCGGCTTCCTCCGACGTGCCGAAGCTGACGGTGCGAGTCTTTATATCGCCCTTTATGCGTGCGAGATTTTCGTCGTCAAGATTGATAAGCGCAAACTTCGACGCGCGCGAGAGAGCCGAGGCAAAGGAAGTCCTCAGAGCCTCTATATTCTTAAAATAATCGGTGTGGTCGAGCTCGAGATTGAGGGCTATCGCCACGGTGGGAGAAAAGCGCAGAAAGGAGTCGCGGTATTCGCACGCCTCATAGATGAGCACCCCATCAGAGCCAAGCTTATAAGGCTCGCCCGAGGAGAGGTCTGCGCCCGAGAGCACGGTCGGCAAAGCGCCTGCGCGCTCGAATATGAGGTCGAGCATAGCCGTTGCGGTACTCTTTCCGTGAGTGCCAGAAACACCTATCCTACCCTTATATTTTATCATAAGTGCGCCCATATATTCAGCCCTGCTCAAGACTTCTATTCCGAGATTTTTCGCAGCTAAAAGCTCGGGGCACAGAGGGCTTACCGCGTGCGAGTAAACCACGAGCGACGCGCCCGACACCGCCGATGCCCCGTGCCCGATACTGACTTCGATACCGAGTGCGCGCAGGGCTGCGGTGCGCTCGCTCTCCTCTCTGTCGCTGCCCGTAACGCGCGCGCCGAGCTTCGCCGTCAGGACGGCGAGCGAGTACATCGACACCCCTCCCACACCGACGAAGTGGACGCACTTCTTTTCGTCCTCTGCGATTTTCAGTACTCCGCTATGCGTTAGCCCCTCTCCACGTTTCATACAAATCTCCTTCCGTCACCGACGCGCGGTAAATTTTATAAGACAAATTGTCAAAAAAATCGGCATAGTGCGGCAATTTACCACCATACTTTACAAAAGCGCCATATTTTAGACAAAAAATATAACATATATTTAAAAAAATGATTACGAAATTCGTGAATATTTTTAACAATCTTATTGTATACTATATTCGGTTATCAGAAAAATGGTTACACCAAGGAAAGGAAGCTTGAGTCAATGCAGATAACGGATATCAAAATCAGAAAATTCTTCGAGGAAGGACCTATGAAGGCGGTTGTGTCGGTCACGTTTGACGACTGCCTTGCAGTCCACGACATCAAGGTTATCTACGCACGCGAGAGATATTTTATCGTAATGCCCTCGCGTAAAAATCCCGACGGCACCTACCGTGACATCGTTCACCCCATCAACTCGGATTTCCGAGCAGCTCTCGAGGAGGCGGTTATCGACGCCTATCACGTTCAGCTCGTTGCCGCTGAGCACGATGCACTCGAGTCCGACGAGGACGGCGCGCTCGTTATTTAAGAGTGAGAGCCTATTTACACACATCGGCGCACCCGTCAAACTCAGGGTGCGCCGTCTGCTTTTTTCTAGCCCTCCGTTTTTCCCAGCCGCGTGTTTTTTTCTAACGGCCTGCTTTTTCCGGGCAATCTGTTTTTTCTAGGCGGTTGCTTTTTCCTAGCCGTCCTTATTTCTAGTAGAAAGTTGCACAAAAAAAAGACCGATGCGAAATTCGCATCGGTCTTTCGATTACTTTAAAAATTACTCTGCTGCAGGAGCCTCGGGTGCAGGAGCTGCTTCAGCCGCAGGAGCCTCAACTACGGGAGCCTCTGCTACGGGAGCCTCGGGAGCTTCCTCAACCTTCTTCTTGCGAGAGCCACCCTCTGCAACTTCCTTCTGCTTTGCAACGGTTGCCTTCTGCTCACGGAGAACCTGTCTCTGTGCGGAAAGCGCGGTCTTCTGAAGCGAGAGAGTCTCTGCCTGACGCTCGGTGAGCTCAGCCTGTGCATCGAGGTTCTTCTTGTTACCGTTAATAAGAGCCTGCTGTGCACCGATGATTTCCTTCTGAGCGATCATAACAGCCATCATAGACTCCTCGAGAGTAGCGTGGTTCTCGGTGAGAACTGCCTGAGTCTCCTCGATCTCGACCTGAGCATCGCTGAGTGCCTGCTGGCGCTCCTGAATGGTCTTCTGCTGCTCGGAGAGAACGGTCTGAGCCTCAACTATTGCTATCTGATCCTGACCGATAACTCTCTGTGCAACCTGAATACCCTGCTGCTCACGGAGAGTGTGACGCTGAACGTCGTTAGTCTGCTTAAGAAGCTTGTTGGTCTCCATCTGCTTTCCTGCGAGCTCCATATAAGCTGCGCTGAGCTCTGCCATACCTGCGGTGAGAGTCTTAAGATTCTCTACCATAGCGGAAAGCTTGTCGATGATTGCCTGCTCGTCATCAAGGATAACGCCCTCGAGAGCTGCAATCTCCTTTGCACCTGCGGTGTTAGCAACGAGCTCAACGGTAGCAGGAGCTGCAGGAGCCTCGGGTGCAGGGATATTTACGGGAAGGCTTGCAACGTAAGCCTCGATTCTCTTTTCAAATGCCTGCGCGAACTTATCCATAGTAGCCGCGATAGCCTTCTCAACAACAGCCGAAACGTCGATAGACACGGGAGCTATCTTAGGCTGGGGCGCAGGCTGGGGCGCAGGCTGGGGAGCGGGCGCGGGTGCGGGCATATATGCAGGAGCTGCATACATAGGGGGCATATACGCAGGATAGGGAGCGTATACGGGATAGGGTGCTGCTACGGGTTCGGGACGCTTAGCCATTTCTTCTTCCTCTTCTTCATCGTCATTATCAACTTCTGCCATTACGGGTTCTGCTTCGGGCTCGTCAAAGATCTCCTCGGCAACAATCTCTTCCTCGAGCTCTGCCTCTGCCTCGGGAACCTCCGCCATAGCACCGTCAAGGTCAACGACTGCATCAACCTTAGCCTTTACAGCGTCCATTCTTGCAAGGACGTCATCGCTGTACTTATCGCACTCGTCAATCGCGCGTCCTGCCTGCTTTGCACTTGCGTATCCGTCAAGCGCTATGTAATCCTCTCGAATCTGATCGAGCGTGTCGGTAATCGACGCTCCGATATTCTTAAAATCTGCAATGCAATCCCAAAGGGCGTCCTGAGCCTCATTGTACTTGCGCGCATTCTTCGAAGAGCTCTTCTTCGCATACGCCTTGTCTGCGGCCTTATAAGCCTTTGCAGCAGACTTTATGTTCTTTGCTGCATCTTTGTAAGAGCCGAGCTCCATAGACACAGATTTCTGCTTCTCCTGTATGGATATACGAAGCACTGCAACTCTTGCTTTCTTCTCTTTCTTGGATATTTCAATACCTTCTCGCACCGGTTTGCACCTCTTTCTCCGCATAGCGGTATAATATATCACTAATATTATATCAAATATATAGTGCTTCGTCAATAGGAAAATGCAAAAAAAATTAAAAAATTTGGAACTTTTTTTGAAAAAATCGCAACAAAAGTGCCCCGAGCACCCGAAAATGAACACAAACGGTTACAAAACGAGGCGCTTTCCCCACCAAAGAGGGCGCGGCGGTCGCTATGCAGAAGAAAATTCGTGGGGGCAATTAAGCGAAAGCGAGCCTCGGCTAAGAGGCAGTCGGCCCGAGAAAAACGGCGGATAACAAGCAAGGGGCGAGGCACCGAGAGATGGGTTTAGTTCGAGTAGAAATCGTCGGCTAACGAGCGAAGGCGTAGCAAATCTCGACTAAGAGGCAGTTGGTTTGAGAGAAAAACGGTGGCTGAGGAGCGACGGTGTAGTTACCTACTCCGAGCGAGGAAACGCCGTTAGAACAAAAAAGATGCTCCGCGTTAACGAAGCATCTTTTTTCTGTTCGGTTTCGCCGAACCAACTGTCTCTTAGTGGCAGATGCACTTCTCGGTATCCTTATCAAAGATGTGGATACGAGAGGTATCAATAGCAACCTTAATGTTGTCGCCTGCCTGTGCTCTGGAGCGAGAGGATACTCTTGCGATAATGTTCTTACCGTTGGTAGCGTCCTCCATACCCTCGAAGCCGAGGTAGAGGTAAATCTCTGCACCCATAAGCTCGGTAACGTCAACGTTAACGTCGAGAGTGGTGTCAGCCATAGTCTGAAGGTACATAGGCTCGTCGTGAATAGCCTCGGGACGAATACCGAAGATAACGTCCTGACCGATGTACTCCTTGAGGTCGGGGTTGTTGGACTTCTCTGCAGGAAGCTTAACCTCGGTGGTACCGAGAGTAGCGTAGAGGTCGTTACCGTGCTGAACAAGCTTACCGGTAAGGAAGTTCATCTGAGGAGTGCCTATGAAGCCTGCAACGAAGAGGTTGCAGGGCATATCGTAAAGGTTCTGGGGAGTATCAACCTGCTGGATAATACCGTCTCTCATAACAACGATACGGGTCGCCATGGTCATAGCCTCGACCTGGTCGTGCGTTACGTAGATGAAGGTGGTCTCAACCTTCTTGTGAAGCTTGGTAAGCTCGGTTCTCATCGATGCACGAAGCTTTGCGTCAAGGTTGGAAAGCGGCTCGTCAAGAAGGAATACCTTGGGGTTACGGACGATAGCACGTCCAAGCGCAACTCTCTGCTTCTGACCACCCGAAAGAGCCTTAGGACGTCTCTCGAGAAGGTGGCTGATGTCAAGGATTCTTGCAGCCTCCTCAACGCGTCTCTTAATCTCCTCCTTGGGAACCTTACGGAGCTTAAGACCGAAAGCCATGTTATCAAACACGGTCATGTGGGGGTAAAGAGCGTAGTTCTGGAACACCATCGCGATGTCTCT
>JAZOMD010000184.1:0-3985 GCA_045653745.1 Eubacteriales bacterium
CCTTGTATTCGCCGAGCTCCTCTGCAAGAGAGGAAAGAGCTATCGCGCGCTCATCGGTCAGGCGCTTTATTTCGCCGCCCGACGAGAGGAAGGTTGCGGGGTAAACCTGCGCGCGCCTTGCGTCCATACAGGGAACCAGTATGCCGTCAAGCGGACGGAGGTTTTCTGCCAGCGCCTCTATTGTGGAAACGCCCACGCACGGTGTGTCCGTGCCGAAGGCAAGACCTTTTATGAGCGAAACTCCGATACGCACGCCCGTAAACGAGCCGGGGCCCACCGCTGCTGCAAAGAGGTCCACGTCGGAAAAGCTCATCTTTAACGAGCGAAGCATATTTTCCGCCATCGGTAAAAGCAGCTCGCTCTGCGTAAGTCCGTTATCTATGGTGTAAAGCGCAAGGCATTTTTCACCGTCGAGCACCGCGCAGGACGCCGCCTTTGCCGTGCTGTCAAACGCAAGGATAATCATTGTTCTGCCACTCCTTCAAAATCCGTCTCGATTTTTCTGTCTTCGCAAGCTCCCGCCACGCGCTCTATCGACAAATGAATAGCGTCCTCAGGAAGGAAATCCTCGACGTTCTCCGACCATTCCGCAAGAGTATATCCGTCGCATTCAAGATAGTCGTCGTAGCCTGTGGAATAGAGGTCGTCGCCGTCGGTGATTCTATACATATCGTAGTGGAATATGCGTGCTCTGCCGCGGTATTCGTTTACCACAGTGTACGTCGGGCTTTTAACCCCAAAAATGCCGAAATGAGAGCAAAATCCGCGCACGAACGCCGTTTTTCCGACGCCCATTTCTCCGCGCATGGCGATAAACGCCCGTTTTATTCCTTTTTTCTCGATAGCCTCTGCCATTCGCTTTCCGAGCGACTCGGTCTGTTCGGCAGAATGAGTGTGAAAAATCATTTATAAATCCTTCAGATAGTTTTCTTTTTCTTCCCCGAGCAAAAGCTCGAGGATTTTTTCATATTCCTCGGAAAGAGCCGCCCTCTGCGCCTCGGAGAAATTTTCGCGCTTTATCGCACGCAAAAGCGTGTTCTTCGGCGTATTGTCGGGGTCGGTAAGCTCGAGAGCCGAAACCGAGTAGCCTGCCGCCTTCAGCCGTGCAAGCCTTACCGCGTCGGTCAGAGCCTCGCAGAGCTTGTTTCTTAACTGGGGATAATCGGTAACGAAGGAAAGCTCCTTCGTCTTTATTCTTGAATTCAAATATCTGTGACAGCAGGGAGTGGAGAGAATAACTCTCGCACCGAGTCTTATCGCAGAGTCGATAACGATGTCGGTTGCCACGTCGCAGGCGTGAAGCGAGATAACCATATCGGGTCGGCTGTCTGCCGTAAGCGTGCGTATATCCTCAACCGCAAAGCTCATTCCCGAAAAGCCGAGCTCGCGCGCGAGCCCCTCGCACCATAAGACGACGTCGCGCTTTAAGTCAACCGAGTGCATAAGAACCTCGCGCCCCTTGATAGCCGAGAGATAATGATATACCGCAAATCCGAGATAGCTCTTTCCCGAGCAGAGGTCGTATATCGTGACTCTGCCCTCACTCGGCAGGGAAGTGTAAATATCCTCGATGTGCTCGAGGAATCTGTTTATCTGTCTGAATTTACCCTGTCTTTTGTCGTGGACTCTGCCGTTCTTAGAGCTGATTCCAAGGCGTATAAGGAAATCCTCGCTGCCCGAAAGAATATAATTTTTCTTTTTGTCAAGCTCCTCGATAGCGCGCTCGAAGGTGGGCGCATCGCCCGAAAGACGCTTTTTCAACTTGTCGAGTCCGAGGAAAACCTCGCGCTCACCCTTCGCCTTATATTCGGCATCACCGAGCGTAGTGTAAAGATTTATTTGCAAAAACGAGTCAAACAGCGCCAAAATGGCGTTTTCGAGCTCTCCTTCGCTCACGTTTTTCTGCGAAACGGTGTCGCCGGGAAGGGTGTATTCCATAGCGAGTATCCGCCTGCCTCTGTGTGCGCACAGACGGCAGGAAATCTTTTTTACCTCGGTGTCCTTCGGCTTTGAGAAGACGAGCTTCTTCATAGCCTCGCGCGAAAAGGCGCTCTTTATTACCTCGATAAAATCCTGCTTATTCATTCTCTCCGTCCTCGTCGGCAGGAGCTACCTTTGCCTCGGGCTTCTTCTTAAAGGAGAACTTGCGCTCGGTTCTGTTCGAGATTCTCTGCAGGTTGCCTCTGTGGCACCATACGATAAAGATTGCAAGAATTATTGCCGAAAGGGTTACAAGGCCGTTAGGCGTGTTGGAAAGGACGAGCCTGAAATAGGAATGAAGAAGGACGGGGTAGAGCATAGCGCCCGTAACCGAGCCGAGAGAAATATATTTCGAAAGCCAGACGATAAGAACGAAGATAAGAAAGAGAATGAGGAAGGGCACGGGCGAGAGTATAAGCGCCATAGCAGACGTAACGAGAACGCCCTTGCCGCCCTTGAACTTGTAGTAGATAGGGAAAACGTGACCGAGCACCGCAAAGAGACCTGCAACGTAGCCCATATAGTGCGTGCTTACGCCGCCCATATACCAGAAGCCGAAGAAAACGGCTGCCACGATTATGGAGATGGCCGTCTTGAGAATATCTCCGAGCAGGGTAAGGCCTGCCGCACCGAGACCGTAGGTACGGTGCATATTCGTAAGACCTGCGTTACCGCTGCCGTGCTTTCTGATGTCGTCACCGTACATAACCTTCGAGATGATGATAGCCGAATTAAGGCTTCCGAGAAGGTAGGATACGGCAACCACCAGAAGGGTAAGAAGTATAAGTGTCAGTTCCTTGTTTCCGAAAATAACGAGACTTGAGGGGTAAAGTCCCTCCTCTAGAAGTTTAAACATAATACACTCCATAAAAAAGTTATTCATTTTATTATACCACTCTGCCAAAATATTGTCAAGAAATATATTGCAATTTTCCCCGTTTGGTAGTATAATTATATTAAATTACGGAGGCGCGCGATGAAGGAAGCTATCAGGAACTACTTTAATGAAGCTAAAATTGAATACTTTTCCGTCCTTGATTACTCGCTTTGCAGGGAAATCAATCCTCGCCTCAGTGCGCGCTCGGGCTTCTCTGCCAAAAGCGCGATAATCTATCTCATTCCTTATTACACGGGCGAGTGCGAGAATATCTCCCGATACGCAGCCTCTCTTGATTATCACCTCGTAATCTCCAAGGTAAATAAAGGGCTTATAGAGCTTCTCGGCGAGCGCTTTCCCGACTGCCGTGCCGCGAGCTACGGCGACCATAGCCCGATAGACGAGCGCGCCGCAGTGCTCTCGGCAGGGCTCGGAATACTCGGTGATAACGGACTTGTAATCAATGAAAAATACGGCAGCTACGTCTTTATCGGTGACGTGCTTACGGATATTCCGCCCGAGGCGCTTTTTGCCTCGTCACCGAAGGCGGTTGTACACTGCGAATCCTGCGGCGCTTGCAAAAGAGCCTGCCCGACGGCTGTTCTCTCGGGCGAGGGGCGTGACTGCCTCTCTGCTATAACACAAAGAAAGGGCGTGCATACCGAGGAGGAAATCGCTCTTATGAGAAAGCACCGTACCGTATGGGGCTGCGACCTCTGCCAGAGTGTGTGCCCCCATAACCGTGCACCGATAAAAACTCCCGTCCCCTTCTTCTACGACGGACGGATAGACGCGCTCAAAAGAGAAGTGCTCGACTCGATGGACGATAGGGAATTTTCGAGGCGTGCCTTTGCTTGGCGCGGCAGAGGCGTGGTCGAGCGCAATATTTCATATTTTGAAGATTTTGGAAAGGAAAACAAAAATGCTTAAAATCAGAGGTCTTACTAAAAAATACGGAGAAAAGTGTGCTGTTGATAACCTTACCCTCGATATAGCACCCGGCGAGATATGCGGATTTATCGGCCATAACGGCGCAGGTAAAACCACCACGATAAAGGCTTGTATGGGAATACTCTCCTTCGATACGGGCGAAATTTACGTAAACGGAACCTCGGTTAAGGACGACCC
>JAZOMD010000185.1:0-10950 GCA_045653745.1 Eubacteriales bacterium
GGAAGCTCGATAAGGTTATCGTTTACGGTAAAGGTCTCGGGCATATCTATAACGGGAGCCTTACCGAGGGTGGTCGGGTCGGTGAACACGCCTGCCACCGCAGAGGCAGCAGCGGTCTCGGGAGATACGAGGTAAACGCTCGCGTCAGCAGTGCCGGAGCGCGCAAGGAAGTTGCGGTTGAAGGTACGAAGGCTGACGCCTGCGGATTTCGGCGAGAAGCCCATACCGATACAAGGACCGCAAGCACACTCGAGAATTCTCGCACCTGCCGCAATAAGGTCTGCGAGCGCGCCGCTCTCCGCAAGCATAGTGTAAACCTGCTTCGAGCCGGGAGAGATGGAGAGGGAGACGTCGGGGTGGACGGTCTTACCCTTGAGCATCTTAGCAACGGTGAGCATATCCGAAAGCGAGGAGTTGGTGCAGGAGCCTATGCAAACCTGGTCAATCTTCATACCTGCAAGGCTCTCAACGCTCTTTACGTTATCGGGGCTGTGAGGACAAGCGGCAAGAGGACGGAGTGCCGAAAGGTCTACGGTGTACTCGGCGTCGTATACTGCATCGGGGTCTGCATCAAGAGGAGTGTAAGCATCCTCGCGTCCCTCTGCCTTAAGGAAAAGTCTGGTATTCTCGTCCGAGGGGAATATGGAGCTGGTTGCGCCGAGCTCTGCGCCCATGTTGGTAACGGTTGCTCTCTGGGGAACCGAAAGCGTCTTTACGCCCTCGCCCGAATACTCGATAACGGCACCGACGCCGCCCTTAACTCCGAGAAGGCGAAGAACCTCGAGTATTATGTCCTTTGCACCGACGTAGTCGGAGAGTGCACCCACGAGATTTACCTTGATAATTTTGGGCATAGTGATATAGTACGCACCGCCGCCCATAGCAACGGCAACGTCAAGACCGCCGGCACCCATACCGAGCATACCGATACCGCCTGCGGTGGGGGTATGGCTGTCAGAGCCGATAAGAGTCTTTCCGGGTGCGCCGAAGCGCTCGAGGTGAACCTGGTGGCAGATTCCGTTACCGGGACGGGAGAACTTAAGTCCGTGCTTCTTTGCAACGGTCTGAATGTATCTATGGTCGTCTGCGTTCTCGAAGCCCGACTGAAGGGTGTTGTGGTCTATGTAAGCCACCGAAAGCTCGGTCCTTACTCTGTCAATCTCCATAGCCTCGAGCTGAAGGTAGGCCATAGTACCCGTTGCGTCCTGGGTGACGGTCTGGTCTATGCGAAGACCTATCTCCGAGCCCACGGTCATATCTCCCGAGAGGAGATGGTTTTTAATTATTTTCTGAACTATTGAATAACCCATTTTTCTATTCCTTTCATTTGCTGTCCGAACTAACTGCCGGAAACGGCTAAAAGATTTGAGAGCGCCGCTTCTATGTGTAAAAACGTAAGCCTGTCTGCCTCTTCCTTGTTTCCCGAAAGGATAGCCGAGAGAATTTCTCTGTGCTCCTTAACCGAAAGGATAACTCTTTCGGGCACGGTGAGCGAAAGGCGGCGGTAGGTCTTTATATTTCTGTGCAGCTCAGAGAGCGTCTTTTCGAGAAGACGGTTTCCCGAGGCACGGTAGATAAGATTGTGGAATTCGGAGTCAAGCTCCTTCAGACGCTCAAGGTCGTTTCTTGCAAGATAGAATTCGGAAAGCTCAACGAGCTCGGAAAGCTGCGCCTTATCCTCTCCCGAAATTCTCTCTGCCGCTTCTCTCGAAGCAAGGCCCTCAAGCCTCATTCTTATTTTGTAGATGTTCACAAGGTCCTCGTCGTTTACTCCGATAACCACCGCACCCTTATTCGGAGTTATCTCTATAAGCCCCTCCTCGGCGAGCCTGTGCATAGCGCCTCTTACGGGCGTGCGGCTCACTCCGAGTCTGCGTGAAAGAGATATTTCCGCAAGCGTATCGCCCTTTTTGAGAGCGCCCGAGAGGATTTCCTCCTCGAGCTTATAATATACGCTTTCCTCAAGAGATTTGGCAACGTTGTCAACAATCATTTTCTTTCCCTCTTGAATTCGGGATAATATTCGCTGATTATATCTTCAAGCTCCTCGTCGCCCATAAGCGTGGTTCTACCGTCGGCATAGAGCTTGTCGATAGCCTCCTTGATTTTTACTACGGGCGCGTCCTGCTTCTTTACCTTCTCGGACTCGGAGAGTCTGTAATGCTTGTTTATCCAGTACGCAATGCCCGAAACGCCCGAGGTGTTGGAAATAGCAACCTCTGCAGGGCGGTTAAGTATCTTCTCGGTGTCGAATATGTTATATATCTCCGCGTCCTTCATAAGACCGTCGGCGTGAATACCTGCACGGGTAAGGTTGAAGGCAGAGCCGACGAAGGGAGTCATCGGAGGAATCTCGTAGCCTATCTCGCGCTTGAAGTACTCTGCAATCTCGGTGATAACGGTGGTGTCCATACCGTCGAGAGTGCCTCTGAGGGAGGCGTACTCCATAACCATCGCCTCAAGGGGAATATTACCGGTTCTCTCTCCTATACCGAGCATAGAGCAGTTGACCGCGCTCGCGCCGTAGAGCCAGGCGTTAACGCCGTTTACTACGCCGTGATAGAAGTCGTTGTGTCCGTGCCACTCAAGCATATCCGAGGAAACTCCTGCGTAGTGGTGAAGACCGTAAACTATTCCGGGAACGCTTCTCGGAATTGCGGCGCCGGGGTAGGAAACGCCGTAGCCCATAGTGTCGCACATTCTTATTTTAACGGGAATGTTCGCCTCGCGAGAAAGCTCGGTGAGAGCGTTTACGAAGGGAACGACGAAGCCGTAGAAATCGGCTCTGGTTATATCCTCAAGGTGGCAGCGAGGACGAATGCCCGCATAGAAGGCGCTCTTAACGACTCCGAGATAGTGGTCGAGAGCCTCCCTTCTTGAAAGGCCGAGCTTCTTGAAGATGTGGTAGTCCGAGCAGGAAACGAGAATACCCGTCTCTTTAATACCGATGTCGTGAACGAGCGCGAAGTCTTCTTTCTTCGCTCTTATCCAGGTGGTAACCTCGGGGAACTCGTATCCGAGCTCCATGCACTTATATACGGCGTCTCTGTCCTTTTTGGTGTAGACGAAGAACTCGCTCTGGCGCACTATTCCCTTCGGGCCGCCAAGACGGCTCATCATCTTATAAAGGTCAACTATCTGCTCTGTCGTGTAGGGAGCGCGCGACTGCTGGCCGTCACGGAAGGTTGTGTCGGTAATCCATATTTCGTCGGGCATGCAAAGCGGAACGCGGCGGTGGTTGAAGGCTACCTTCGGCACTTCGTCGTAAGGATATATCTCGCGGTAGAGATTAGGCTCATCAACGTCCTGGAGCGAGTACTTATACTGGGACTGCTCAAGTAGGTTGGAGTGTTTGTTTTTCTCAATCATTTCGTTTTATCTCCTTTCAGTACGGATTGTATACAAGAATACAATTTCGTTGATATATTATATCATTATATATACGCGCTTGTCAATAGATTTTAACAATAAATTGTAAGGAAAGTCGAAAATTTTTCAGAAAATGAATTAACCGAGCGCACATTCTGTCATTTATCGCTTATTTTTGCATAAAAACCGTCGTTTTTTGATTTGTTGCGCATATAAATACTTCACAAAAACAGGGTGGTAAGGCGCAAAAAGGGGCGGAGAACGCCGAGGTTCTCCGCCCTACGCGGAATATAACGGATATTAGTGCTTCTTCGCCTTTTTAGCCGAACGGTCGAGCTTATCCACTACAAAGGTGATTGCGCGCTCGATGTGTCCGAAGACCAGGTGCATAAGCACCGCAAGAGATACCGACGCGCCAATCATACCGATAAAGAACATAAGGTTTTCTCCGGCAGAGGCGAGGTGGTAGGTATCTCCGAGAAGAATGGAGCCTACCGTCAGAACGGTAACGCCGAGCGTTGCTATCGCACAGACTCCTATGCGCCACTTGGTAAACGGACGGCAGAGAGCGAGAAGGTTTATAAGACCGACGAGCGTTACCGCAATAACTGCTATTGCATTTCTGCTTTCCGAGGAAATTCCGAATCCCGAAAGACCGAGAAGCAGGATAGTCAGAACGGGGATAAACATAATAAGCGCGTTGGGAATACTCGAGACGAGCACCTTTTTGAAGAATGCGCCCTCTATGCGCTTATGGTTAGGCTCAAGAGCAAGGAGCACCGAGGGAATTCCTATTACGAACATCTCGAGCATCATCATCTGACCGGGCTCGAAGGGATATCCCGTAACGGTTGCCGCGGTAAAGATGGAAAGAAGTATGGTGAAGACGGTCTTCATAAGGAAGAGCGAAGCCGACTGACGCACGTTGTTGATACAGCGTCTTCCTTCCTTGACTACGTCGGGAAGCGTTCCGAAATCAGAGTTCATAAGAACTATCTGCGACACCGCACGGGCAACCTCGCTTCCGTCTGCCATAGCGATAGCACAGTTACTTTCCTTGAGAGCGAGGGTATCGTTTACTCCGTCACCCGTCATTGCAACGGTGTGTCCGTTATCCTTCAGTGCCTTTACGAGAAGCACCTTCTGCTCGGGGGTAACTCTGCCGAATACCGAATACTTCCCGGCTGCGGCGTAGAGCTCCTCGTCGGAGACGTTCTCACAGGAGAGATATTTCTCTGCGCCGATAACGCCGACTCTTGCGGCTATGGTGGAAACGGTTGCGGCGTGGTCGCCCGAGATTACCTTTACGGCAACGCCCTGACGCTGGAAGTTGTTTATGATTTCCTTTGCATTGGGTCTTATTCTGTCGGTGATAGCTATAAGAGCCATTGCCTTACCCGTCGAAGCATCAAGCTCGGGAAGCGACGAGAGGATAAGCACTCTCTTGCCTTCCTTTGCAAACCTTGAAATCATTTTTTCCACAACGGGGTTTATCGCCGCGGGAACGAAGTGAGGCGCACCGATAGCAAACGAGCCGATACCCGATATAGTTACCGCAGAGTATTTTCTCGTGGACGAGAAGGGGATTTTACCGTCTATCTCGCACTCTCTTTTGCCAAACCTCTCGATAAGCGCCGCAGAGGTGTTGTTTATGCTATCCTCTGCACCGAGAACCGAGGACATAAGCGCGCTTATGCTCTCATCGCTGCTTCCGTCAAGAGAAATGAGGTCGGTAACGTACATCGTTCCGTCGGTTATAGTACCCGTTTTATCAAGGCATATAACGTCTGCAGATGCAAGCATTTCTATCGAATACATATCCTTAACGAGGGTCTTTTTTCTCGAGAGGGATATTACGCTGAGCGTAAGAGTAATCGTAACGAGCAGGTAAATTCCGGCAGGAATCATACCGATTACCGAGCCGCTGGTCTTCTCTATAATAACCGTCAATCCCTCGCCCTTGTAAGCGAAATGGTTGGAAATAAAGGTTATTGCAGTCATCGGAACGAGGAAAATTCCTATGTACTTTATAAGACGGTTAAGGTCTCTGAAAAGATTGGAAACAGGCTTCTTGAAGCCCCTTGCCGCACGCTCAATCTTGTGTACGTAGTTCTGTGCGCCGACTCTGATAACTCGCACGAGCACGCTTCCGCTGACTATATAGCTTCCTGCAAGAACAACGTCGCCTGCCTGCTTTTTTATAGCGTCGGACTCACCCGTCAGAAGGCTCTCGTTTGCCTCTGCAAGACCCGAGATAACCTCTGCGTCGGAGAGCACCTGCTTTCCGAGCTCTATCTTCATAATGTCGCCGAGAACTATCTCGCCTGCAGGAATGCTGACGAATTCGCCGTCACGCAAAACCATCGCGTTGGGGTCGGTAGAGACCGCAAGCTTTGCAACGGTGCGCTTCGCTCTCATCTCCTGCACTATCGCAATAAGCGTATTCGGCACTATAATAAAGAGGAACGTGAGGTTCTCATACGAGCCCACCGCAATCAGCACGACTGCAACGAGCGCCCATACGAAATTAAAGAAGGTGAAAAGGTTGTCGAAAATTATTCTCGCATAGCTCTTTCCTGCCTTTTCCTTGGTTCGGTTGACATTTCCCTCGGCGCGCTGCGCTTCGACCTCGGCGGCGGTAAGGCCCCGAATCTCCTCTTTTACGGAGTTTTCAAGCATTTCCATCGGTCTGTTCCTTTCTGGTGTATAAACGAAATAACTACAAAATAATATAGCACAAAGCGTTCGGTTTGTCAACAACTTAAGGCTAAATTTAAAGAAATTTAAAAGTTATTGACAAATCGAGCGAAAAGTGGTAAACTGTAATCACCGATAGGAGCTCTCTTTCCTTGCAAAAGGATAGAGCGAGGGGGGCTATGCGTTCGACGCCTCGGCGCGGTGGCATCTTCAAAAAACCGCACAAAAAGCGTGAGAAACCCCCGAAAATGACAATATTTATTTACAAAAGGAGCGCAACATCAATGGAACAGGTACGAATTTTCGCAAGCTGCCACAACCACTCAACATTCTCCGACGGAGAATACACGCCCGAAACTCTTGCGAGAATTGCGAAGAATATGGGGCACGGGGGAATAATCCTCACCGACCACGACACCGTAAACGGCTATCCCTTTATGAAGGCGGCGGCTGAGAAGTACGGACTTAAAACCATGCTCGGCTGCGAGTTCTCCACCGTGTATAAGAACAAGGGCTATCACCTCTGCGGCTTCGACTTCGACCCCGAGTATCCCGAGATGAAGGAGCTTCTCGCGCTCGGCTCGTCGATACAGACCAAAAGAACCGAGCTTTTGTTCAAATGGGGACTTGAGCGCGGAACTCTGCGCGAGGGCGTTACCTGGCAGGAGGTCCTTGACGACCACCCCTACCACAACTATTTTTGCAACAACGAGGTTTTCGCCACGATGTTGAAGCGCGGAATCTACCGCTACGACGAATACGACGAGCTCTTCCTTCACCCCAACTTCTCCTACGCGCTCGGTCTTGAGGAAAAGATACACGAGATTACCGGTGTGAGCTACGACGACGTGCATACCGACGAGGTTATCCGCATAATTAAGGCGGCAGGCGGCGTTCCCGTTATCGCGCATCCGCACGGCAAGGCGGCTATGGTTCCCGAGCTTATCGAAATCGGCGTTATGGGCTTTGAGACCAGACACTCTATGCTCACTCCCGAGGAGCACGACTTCTACGAGAAGGTCTGCGAGGATCACGGTCTCTACAAGATGGGCGGCGCGGACCACGAGAACGTCCTCGGCGGTCTTCTCACCTTCCCCGACCCCTCTTACGACTGCCCCTACGAGCATTCGGGCGTTACCGAGGAAGACTTTATGACCCTTTACGAAAGACGCCTCGGATAATTATATGAAGGACCTGCTTTTACGGATACACGAGTCGAAGGAATACACACGCGCATTGAAGCTTCTCTCGCACCTCGTATCCCTTGTCTCGGCGGCGGCGTTCGGCTATATGGTTTACCTCTCCCTCTCGGAGTCGGTGACAAAGCTTATGGGGCTGCTCGCCGTGCTTGCTCTCCCCTTCCTTGCGGTGACTATCCTGCGCCGCCTCTTAAACGCGCCAAGACCCTACGAGCTCTACGATTTCTACGGAGAGGCGCCGAAAAACAAAAAGGGCTCGTCATTCCCGAGCCGCCACGCACACTCGGCGTTTGCCATAGGCACGCTTTTCTGCACCTTCTCGCCCACCCTCGGCGCGGTGCTTCTCTTTTTGGCGGTGCTTATGTGTGCCTCGAGAGTGCTTCTAGGAATACACTTCGTGCGCGACGTTATCGCAGGCGCACTGACGGGATCGCTATCTTCCATCATCGGAATACTTATCGTTCTTTGAACGAAAAATACAAAAAAACGCAAACAAAACATTACAAAACCAAGGAGAAAAAGCTATGAAGGTAACCTGGCTTACCCAAGCGGGATTATTATTTGACACGGGCAAAATGAAGATTATGGTAGACCCCTACCTCTCCGACTCTCTTGCGGCGGAAGGGCTCTCTCGAAGGATTCCCGTGGATACGCGCTTTCTTTCGGAAGTGCCCGACGTTCTTCTCATAACCCACGAGCATAAGGACCACCTCGACCCCGAGACTCTCGCCGGTCTTCTCGGCACGGATAAGTGCGTTACCGTTCTGGCTCCCGAGAAGGCGTACAATTCCCTTCTTGCTTACGAAAAGGGTAATAACCTCGTGCTTCTTCCCCCTCATTCGGTATGGAGCGAGGGCGGCGTGACCTTCTATTCGGTAAAGGCGGAGCACTCCGACCGCACTGCGGCAGGCTTCATAATCGACGACGGCGCACAGACCTTCTATATAAGCGGCGATACGGTCTACAATTACGACCTTATCGACGACGTACTCGACCTCGCACCCGACGGAGTGGACTTTGCGTTTCTGCCGATAAACGGCCGCGGCTCTAATATGAACGCACACGATGCGGCAGACCTCGCCTACGAGATAGGCGCGAAGACGGCAGTTCCTCTGCACTACGGCCTTTTCGACGAAATTACCCCCTCGGACTTCGATTTCGACGATGCTCTTATCCTCACTCCCTACGAGGAAACGAGACTTTGACCGTTCTTGAACTTTATTGACTTTTTTAATAATTTTCTTACAAATTAAATAATATTTTAAGGCGAAACAAATATTTGACTTGTTTTGCCTTTTTTATTGCAAAAAACGCTCTAATATGTTAATATGAAAGCGACCAAAAAAATCCGAAAACCGGAGGGCGTGTAGTATATGACCGAGAACGAATATTTGCTGAAGAACAAGCCGCTTCCGAAGGGAGCCGCTTCGCTCATTGATAAAATCACGAAAGAACACGGCCGTATCCTCTTTACGATAGTGGGCGACCTGAAGAAAAACGGCAAGTACGCCGAGACGGCTCTTATCTTTACCGAGAAGACCGTTACCGCATACGACGCAGACGACGGCGAGAGCAGGACTTATCTCTTTAAGGATATGAATGACGTGCGCTCGAAGCGTATGTACGGAAACGCTACCCTCTCTGCGGTAATGCCCTCGGGCAAGCGAGAGATATTCTTCCGCTACACCTACGCGGTTGCGGCACTCTGCGATGCCGCCGCGCTCTTTATTTCGCATATCAACAGCGGTGCGTCTCTCTCCGAGGAGCTTGCCGTTATGGAAGTAACGTTTGAGCGTGCGCTCTCGGTTTGCCCCAAGTGCGGAAGAACGCTGCTCCACCCGGGTGCGGAATGTATTATGTGCCGCTCGAAGGTCAAGATTGTAAAGCAGCTTACAAGCTACGTAAGACCCGAGGTAAAGAAGCTTATCTCCTGCATCGTACTCGCGCTTATCACGACCGCGATGGCCCTCGTGCCCCCGACTATTACGGGATTTATAGTAGACGCTGTATTCCCCTCGGGCGGCGGTTCGTCCTCGATAGGACCTCTTAACGCCATAGCGTCAGCCCTAGGTGGCGATGCGGCGAGGGTTCTGCTCGTGATGATAATACTGCTTTTCTCGACCTACGTTTTGCAGTACGGAATAGGTATTATGCGCGCATACTGCTTCCGCCAGATAGGTAACCGCTCGGTAGCAAGACTGCGTACGGACATCTACCGCAAGGCGCAGTACCTGCCGATGAGCTTCTATGACAAGACCTCGACGGGCTCGGTTATCAACCGTATCGCCTCGGACTCTGCAAACCTGCAGAACTTTATGCTCCGAATAACGCAGGAGGCGGTGGTACACCTTTTCCAGCTCGTGGGCATCGTTATTATAATGCTCACCCTTAACCCGACGCTTACACTCTTTTCGCTTATCCCCGTTCTGTTTATCGCGGTGGCAACGAGAATTTTCTCAAAGAAGATACGCCCCTTCTACCGCAGAATATGGCGCAGATGGTCGAGCGTTTTCGCAACCCTTGCAGACACTATTCCCTGTATTAAGGTAGTAAAATCCTTCACGGGTGAGACCCGTTCTTCAAAGAAATTTGAGGACAAGAACGCAGAGTGGCTCGAGATGGACAGACGCATAGGCAAGCTCACGACGGCGTTCCCGCAGATAGTTTCCTTTCTCGTCACCTGCGGCTCGCTTATCATCTGGGGCATCGGCGGAAGTAAGGTTATAGCAGGCGAGCCCGGCTACTCGGCAGGTCTTATAGTCAGCTTTATCTCCTACGCGGCTATGTTCTATAACCCCGTAACCTTCTTTGCAAACCTCTCGGACTCCTTCCAGAGTGCTCTTGCATCTACCGAGAAGATACTCGATATACTTGAGGCAAAGCCCGAGACGCACGCGGAGTCTCACATAGTTCCGGGAAAGCTCAAGGGAAAGATAGAATTCCTTCACACCTCCTTCTCCTTTGACAGAACGAAGAAGGTTCTTGACGACGTAACAGTAACCATCAATCCCGGCGACGTTGTAGGTATAGTCGGAACGACGGGCTCGGGTAAATCCACCCTCGTAAACCTGCTTATGCGCTTCTACGACGGATATTCGGGTGAAATTCTCGTGGACGGACACAACATAAAGAACTTTGACCTCTCGGCATACCGCGCGCAGATTGGCTACGTACAGCAGGAGCCGCAGATGTTCAGCGACACGATATTCAACAACATAGCATACAGCCGCCCCGACGCCACCGTGGACGAGGTTATTGCCGCGGCAGACGTTGCAAACGCGCACGGCTTTATCGCAAGGCAGCCCGACGCATACGATACCGTTCTCGGCGAGCGCGGAGTCGGCGTTTCGGGCGGAGAGAAGCAGAGAATTTCGATAGCCCGCGCGGTACTTATGAACCCTTCTATTCTCGTATTTGACGAGGCGACGGCAGCCGTCGACTCCGAGACCGAGCACCTTATCCAAGAGGCGATAGACCGCCTTATAGCAGGCAGAACTACGCTCATGATAGCGCACAGACTCTCCACCCTGAAGCGCGCAAACAGAATTAGCGTCGTAGATAACGGCAAGGTTATAGAAGACGGCTCTCCCGAGGAGCTTATGGCTCTCAAGGGCAAGTATTACAAGCTCGTACAGATTCAGTCTATGGCGCAGGACGCCGAGAGAATGAAGAAAGAAGAGAGGTT
>JAZOMD010000186.1:0-2090 GCA_045653745.1 Eubacteriales bacterium
AGTCGTATCTGTCGTCACCCGTGTGGAAAAGAATGGGGAGCTTACCGCTTGCGGCTCTGTAAAACTTCTCGGCGCACTCGTCGTCAATATTGAATTTCTGAAAATCGGGGTGAAGCTTTATTCCCTTAAAGCCGTTTTCAATCGCCCATTCGACCTCGGAGAAAACCTCCTCACAGGAAAGATCCTGATGCAGAGTAATGAACCCTATGAACTCGGGGTGAGCCTCTGTCTCTCGTTTAATAAATTCGTTAATCGAGCGCACCTGATGCGCGGTCGTAGCCACCGAGTGAACAACGTATCTCGAGATACCTGCTCTGCCGCCTTCTTCTATGAGTCTATCTGCCGTGCCTGCCGGCATTTCCATCGCGATATCGTAGAAAACGCCGATGGTTTCGGTTGCCTTCTTTGCTATTTTTTCGGGGTATATGTGTGCGTGCGCGTCGATGATTTCCATATCTTTGCCTTTCGGTATCTCTTGCTGTGGGTTTTTCTACCGCTATATTATAGCACAAAGTCTTCCCTCTGTCAATCTTTTAGGCACGTCAAATTATTTGCCGATAAACATCTCTGTCCAATAGTTTCCCGACGCTACGTACCCGACACCTATCTCGGTAAAGGACGCGTTAAGAATATTAGCGCGATGCCCCGATGAGTTCATCCACGCATTTACAACCGCCGAAGGAGTTGCCTGCCCCCTTGCAATATTCTCACCTGCGGTTTTGTAGCTGATGCCAAAGCTCTTCATCATCTGAAAGGGCGAGCCGTAAACCGGGCTCGTGTGCGAAAAATATCTATTGTCTTTCATATCCTGGGACTTATAGCGTGCAACGCGGCAGAGCTCCCAGTTATAAGTAAGCTCCCGAAGCCCGTTCTCCGCCCTTATCTCGTTTACGAGGCGGATTACCTCTTTTTCATAGCTCATGACCGAGGACGCCGTGGTTGGCATCTTCAACACCTGACCGGGATATATCAGGTCGGGATTTGATATCTCGGGATTGGCGCTTTTCAGCTCGCTAAGGCCTACCTCGTACTTTACGGCGATTTTCCACATAGTGTCACCGGGCACTACGGTATGAGACGTAGCAGCCGATACGTTTTGGGAAAACATAACGGCAATCATTGCAACGCTCACTACAAATACAAGCAGTTTTTTCATCTCTTGTACCTCCGTTAAAAAATTTAAAGGCGCGGCACTACTGCCCCGCCTTCGTTAATATTATACCATACTTCGCCTCAAAATGCAAATGTAAGTTATGGAACAAGCACCCGACGGGTGCTTTTTGCTCTTACTTTTCGTTCTTGCAAATTTCCTTGAAGTACTTGTAGGTATCAACCTTAAGCTCTCCGCAAGCGGGCTCGTCACAAGCGATGATTCCGTCGGGATGCATCTGAAGCGCGCTAATGGTCCACCCGTGGTCTACGCCGCCCTCTACGCAATGACGAAGCGCGCGCGCCTTGTTGTGGCCGCTGATAAGGAGCATTACCTGCTTCGAGTCGCAAACGGTACCAACGCCAACCGAAAGCGCGGTCTTCGGAACCTTGTTAACGTCGTTGCCGAAGAAACGGGAGTTAACTATAAGGGTGTCCTCGGTCAAAGCGCGAACGCCGGTTCTCGACTTCAGAGAGGTGAAGGGCTCGTTAAACGCGATATGTCCGTCAACGCCGCTACCGCCCATAAAGAGGTCTATTCCGCCGTAGGAAGCAATCTTATCCTCGTAGCGCTGGCACTCTGCCTCGAGGTCCTCTGCCATACCGTTGAGAATGTTGATGTTCTCTCTGGGAATATCTATATGATTGAAGAAATTATCGTGCATAAAGTACCAGTAGCTCTGGTCGTGCTCTCTGGGCAGACCTACGTATTCGTCCATATTAAAGGTAACTACGTTTTTAAAGGTAACCTTGCCTGCCTTATTCATCTCGATAAGTCTTTTATAAACACCGAGAGGCGAAGAACCGGTAGGCAGACCAAGGACGAACGGACGGTTCTCCTTGTGGTTGTTGATAGCGTCAGCGATATGGCACGCAGCCCACTCGCTCATAGCATCGTAGTTTTCTTTGATAATTAATTTCATCTCTTTACTCCTTGTAAA
>JAZOMD010000187.1:0-25949 GCA_045653745.1 Eubacteriales bacterium
GCGTCTGCAAGCCAGACGTGGATATAGTCTGCGTTGGAGTGGTTCTCTGCATAGTCGGCAACGCAGTTTGCAACTATCGCGCGCGCCTCTGGATTAGACATACAGAAGTTGGTGTTGATGGGCTGACCGCGGAAAAGACCGCGCTTTCCGTTCATAAGCGGCAGATACTGAAGCGTTTCCTTGGGAATCTTCTCCTCGTCGATAGCCGCCCACGTTCCCATAGACTCAATGCCGAAGGAATCCACCGTCCAGCCGTGACCGATGTCGTGGAACTGAAGACCGCGCTTGGAGATTTCCGCCTCGCACTGGCGCTTCCACCGCAAAACCTGCTCGGGGGTGATAGGCTCGGGCGGACGGTTTTCCTCGTTGTAGGCGTGGTTATAGTAGAGGTTATAGTAGTAGGTGGGAATCTTGAACTCGAGCATATAAACGTTCATACCGACCTTCGGTGTGAAGTCTATGGTCTCGAGCATTGCCTGCTGGCTCTCCGCGCCCTCGTTGCACTGTCCTCTGTAACGGCAGGTAGCCGCGTGGCGGTACTTAACGGGAGCGATTGCCTTCATAGGTATAAACTCTCCGTCGGGGCCGGGGTAGAGCCAACGGCAGCCGTTCTGTCGGAGATACTCGTAAACCGCAAGGAGAACCGAGCGAGGGTTGTCACCTGCGATAATACCGCCCTCGGCGTCACAGTCGATATAGAGAATATCGTCGAGCTCGGGCTCCTCTGCGTCCGAGACGTCAAGCCCGAAGTCCTGCATAAGTCCAAGACGGAAGCCGTCATGAGCCTCGGGAGAGTAGGAGATTTTAATATCTCCGCCCTCGGGCATCATCATACGAAGGTATTTCTTTAACTCCTCTGCCGCAAAGTCTACGGTGGAGTCGGAAGTGATTTTTTTAATGGTGAACATATCTTTTCTCCTTTTTATTCGACAACCAGCTCCATATCGCCGCCTGCCTCGCAGGAGAGAAGCTGCTTTACGGTTGCAATATTCTGTGAGATGTCTGCGTAGGGCTTTATATGAGGCTCCATTTTCGAGAACTCTCTGACGAATACGTCAAAGCGCCGCTCTGCCTCGTCGGAAAGTCCTCTTGCCTTCGCCGCAGCTATAGCCGCAACGAGCTCGGCGTATCCAAGATAGTGTTCGAGCACTCTGACCGAGACGGTCCCGACGCGGTGCTCTGAGTTATAGTGCTTTGCTACAAGCTCTCTGCCCTTAGCGATAAGCTCGGGGAAGGCGTCGAGGCGGTCTGCCATCTCGTCGCTTCTTATGCTCTCACTGTAACGCGCTTTCGTGAAGAAGTTGTAGGGGAACGCCTCTTCAAGAGACTCAAAGAAGGCGTAAAACTCCTGCCAGTCCTCGCCGTAGGCGTGGCTGAAATAATCTCTTGCGAGCTCCTCAAAGCTTGCGTCCTTATCAAAAAGCGTGCGAGCGTGCACCGAGAAGGAGAAGCCCGAGGGGAAGAAGGAGCGCTGAGTTCCGCACTGAATTATGCCGTCGAGCCCTCTTTCTCTGTAAAGCCTCGTGTCCTCGTAAAGTCTTCTCGGAATAGCAAGACCCGAGATATCGTAGTGGGTGTGTACCCAGAAATGGTAGTCGAAGCAAACGTTTGCGCCCTTCCAGGACTTTTTCCACTCGTCAAAGTAGGCGAGATATTCGGCAAGGTCCGCAGGCATTTTGAGCTTGTTTCGGACGTAGGGCTGCATAACGGGATTTTCGTCGCCGTTAAGGGTCTTTTTATAATCGCGCGTTATGGGCGCTATCATAAGCGTGAAGCGGTCGGGGTTCTTTATAACCTCGCTCGTCGGTGCCCAAGAGGTGTCAACGTAGGAGATAAATACTATTCTCGAGGCAAGACCGCGTGCGGTCAGCTCCTCGTCTGCCTCGTTCATAAGAACGACGTACCAGTCGGAGGGAGTCTTCTTCTGACATTCGTGGCACTCGCAGTGGTTGTTTCTGCCGTCGGCAAGCCAGACGTGCAGGTAGTCTACGTTCGGGTGACCCTCACAGTAGTCGGCTATGTATTTCACCACGTCACGACGCGCGTTCGGGTTTGACATACAGAAGTTCGTGTTTACGGGAGCGCCGCCGTTGAAGTCGCGCACGCCGTTCATCATAGCAACGAATTCGCGCTTTTCCTCGGGCAGTGCGTCGATGCTGAACCTGCCCCAGCCCGTGGAATTCTCAAGACCGAAGGGGTCTGCGGTAAAGCCGTGGCCGTAGTAGTGGAGCATAACTCCGCGCTTTTCCATCTCGCACTCCGCACAGCGTGTCCAGGAAAGGACGGTGCCGGTGGAGACCGACTCGGGAGCGTAAGTCAGGTTTGTGTTGTTGTGGTTATAGTATCTGTCGTAGAATGCGCCGGGGATTCTGAACTGCACCATAAAGGTGTTGAGCGCAAGCTTCGGCATAAAGTCGATGTAATCGAGGAGCAGGCTCTGCTCGACAGCACCCTCTATGCAGTTTCCGCGAAAGCGCGAGTCGGCAGCCTTGCGGTATTTTACAGGTTCGATATTCTTCGTGGGGATATACTCGCCGTCAACTCCGGGGAACAGCCAGCGGCAACCGTTCTTTTTCAGGTACTCGTATACCGCGATAAGCACCGAGCGCGTATTCGAGCCTGCTATTATACCGCCCCTCTCGTCGCAGTCGATATAAACTATATCGTCGAGCTCGGGGTCCTTTACGTCGTCGGTCGAAAGACCGAAGTCCTTCATAAGTCCGAGACGGAAGCCGTCGCGCGCCTCGGGGTCGTATGCAATTTTAACGGGCTCGCCGTCGGGCATCATCATTCTGAAGTATTTCTTTAATTCCTCAGCCGCAAAGTCTATCGTAGAGTGCGAACAAAGCTTTTTAACGGTAAGCATATCGCAGATCCTTTCGTTTCTTTTTGGTGGGCATACCCCATCAAGGATATTATAGATTATTTTTTGCGTGCGTGAGTACAATATAAGACCCGTTTTGTATAAAATAATGCTCAAAAGCAAAGAATAAAGACGGATTTGTAAAAAAATCAAAAAATGATAAAAAAACTCTTGCAATTTATGAAAGTTTATGGTAAAATACCTTTATGCAGATTGTCTGCGCATTTTTTTGCGCGGTGATTTAAGTGAATAATCTTTAGAAAGGTTTGTAAATATGAGCCCTACACTTCAGTACATTCTTCTTGGCGTGCTTCTTCTTTCCGCTGTTGTAATCGTTATAGCGGTGCTTATGCAGAAGAGCAATGAGGACGGTCTTTCCGGAACCATCGCAGGCGGTGCTGAGACCTTCTACGGCAGAGACAAGTCTGCACATACCGACAGATCACTTTACAAGTGGACGCTTATCGCGAGTGTGATATTCGTTATCTCGGTTGTTGCAGTTTACGTTTTCCAGCCTGACTTCTCCGCATCCTTTAGCATTAAGGATTGGATGAGTGAGAACCTCAACAATTACTCGCACGTCTTCCCGACAGAATAAGAAAACAACGAAAGTGAGCGCCGTATTTACCGTAGGTGCTCACTTTTGCTTTAGTGAGAAGATTGTCAGCCCTACGGCTATGGTGAAAAAAGAGTGAAGAAAAATAAAAATTTCAGTAAATTTACAAAGCGTCAGACGCATAAGAGGCGCGGCAAGGAAGCGGCGAAGGCTGAGCTTCTTCGCGCTCTTTCTGAGGTCGGAGTATCGCACACCGGTGTGAAGCTCGGGTTTTCGAACGACTCGGGCAGAGCCGCCCGTCAGAGCTCGCGCGTGCGCTCCGACGATAATTTCGTGCGCGGCGTCTTTTCCGCCTCTCGTCAGGGCTACGGCTTCGTGACTCCCGAGGGCGGCGGTGCGGATATTTTCGTTTCCTCGGGGAAAACGCACGGCGCACTTGACGGAGACCTCGTAGAGGTCGTTTACACCGAATATATAAGCGGCGGCGTTCTCCGCACGGACGGCAGAGTTGCGCGCGTCGTCGAGAAGGGCCTCTGCACGCTTTACGGCAGGCTCGACGAGGAGATAGCCGTTATAGGCAGAAGAAGGCGCAGATATACCGTCCTCGTGCCCGACAACCGTGCGCTTCCGTACAGACCCGAGGTAGTAGACCTCGGCGGTGCCTCTGTCGGTGACAAGGTGGAGTGCGAGATAATCCGCGAGGGAAGGCTCGGGATAAGCTGTAAGGTCATAGAGAACTTCGGCCCTGCCGACTCTCTTTTTGCAAACTACGAGGCAATTCTCCGAGAGGAAGGAATTCTCTCGGAGTTTTCGGACGATGAGCTATACGAGGCAGAGCGCGTCTCGCGTGAGACCGTGAGCGCCGAGGGGCGAGATGATAGACGCTCCGAGGTGATATTTACTATGGACGGCGAGGGGGCAAAGGACCTTGACGATGCCGTTTCCGTAAGGCGGCTTCCTTCGGGCGGCTGGCGCCTTGGCGTTTATATTGCCGATGTTTCGCACTACGTCAGAGAGCGCACGGCTCTCGACCGCGCCGTTATGGCAAGGGGCACGAGCGTTTATTTTACCGACAAGGTAGTGCCTATGCTTCCGCCATCTCTCTCGAACGGTGCCTGCTCGCTTAACGCAGGCGAGGATAAGTATTCTCTCGGTGCGATAGTAGAGCTCGACCGAGAGGGAAATATAAAGGGGCTCACGCTCTCCGAGTGCGTGATACGCTCGAGGGTGCGCGGTGTCTACTCCGAGGTAAACGCCGTCCTTGACGGCACTGCGAGTGCCGAAATAAAGAAAAAATATTCGCCCGTCCGTGAGCAGCTCTCGAAAATGGACGAGCTCTACGGCGTGCTTGCAGAAAAGAGAAAAAGGCGCGGAGCCGTCGATTTTGACGCGCCCGAGGCAGAGATAATTCTTGCGCCCGACGGTAGCGTCTTGGAGGTTGTGCGCCGCGAGCGCGGCAGGGCAGAGCGGATAATAGAGGAGTTTATGCTCACCGCAAACGAGGCGGTGGCAACCCATCTTTTCCGCGAGAAAATCCCCTGCGTGTACAGAATACACGAGCCGCCGCCCGAGGATAAGCTCTCGGATTTCGTAGATTACGTGCACGCGCTCGGCTTCGATGCGCGGGCTATCAATAAGGAAACGAGAGAGCCAGGAGATTTTCGCCGCCTTCTTCTCCTCGCAGAGGAAAGAGGACTTCTCCTGCCCGTTTCCTATAATATGCTCAGAGCTATGTCGAAGGCGAAGTATTCCGAGAATTCGACCGCACACTTCGGCCTCGCAATAGAGAAATACTGCCACTTCACCTCACCCATACGCCGCCTCTCCGACCTTGCCGTCCATAGGATAATCAAAAGGGTTATAAAGGAAGGCAAGCGCCCCGAGCTTTACACGGGGTATGCAAGGCGTGCCGCCGCGGCGGCAACCGAGGGCGAGATGCGTGCGGTGGCGGCGGAGAGAAGAATAGATAATCTCTACAAGGCACTCTATATGTCTTCGCGTATAGGCGAGGAGTTTTGTGCCTCGGTTTCTTCGGTTACAAAGCACGGGCTTTTCGTTATGCTTGAAAATACCGTCGAGGGTCTTATACCGATAAGCGAGCTTTCGGGCTACGCGGTTTTTGAGGAGCGCACGCTCTCTATTAGAGCGGCAGGGCACAGCTACCGCACGGCAGACAGACTTACCGTCAGACTTGAGGAGTCGGATATAGAGACGGGCAAGCTCCGCTTCTCGCTCGTCAGCCGAGAAGACTGATAAATCTATAAAAAACAAACGGAAGGAGAGAAAATATGCGAAAAGAGCTTGAAATGTTAAGCGCGGTTTACTTTTTCGTGCTTATAATGCTGTTTGTGCCGAGCCTTTTTTCGAAAGAGGTTTTTGGGCTCGCATACCTTCTCTCGCTTCTTCTGCCCCTCGCGATGGGCGTTTTCCTCTACACTTCTTCGAGGGGGAAGGACGGGCTTTTAGCACCGCTTATACCTCGGGGAAGGAGAATTTTGAACACCCTTCCCGTGATAGCGCCCACGCTGTTTATTATAATAGGTATATCCTTTCTTACCTCGCTTCTGATTTTCTCTCTTACGGGCAAGGAGAGCACCGTTGAGCTTCCCGAAAGTCTCCCTCTCGCCATTCTTCTTTACGCCCTTTTGCCGTCGGTGATGGAGGAGCTGCTCTTTCGTTATCTGCCGATGCTGTTTATCGGTAAAGGCTCGCCGCGCCTGTGCATTGTCGCCTCGGCGGTGTTCTTCGCCCTCGTGCATCATAGCTTTTTCTCTATTCCATACGCCTTTTTCGCAGGGCTCGTCTTTATGGCGCTCGACCTGTACGCAGGCAGCATATATCCGTCGCTTATCGCGCATTTTCTGAATAATCTTATTTCCGTTTTGTGGATACTCTATTCCGGCAGCGGAGCGTTCGCAATTTGCTATTTCGGCGCACTCATTTTTCTGTCGCTTGTGTCCGTCTTTATCCTTTTTGTATGGAGGGAGGGCTATATCCGCGCTTTTCGGAGTCTGTCTTCGCGCGGTGAAAAATACCGCATCTCTCCCTTGACGTTTATGCTTATTTTCGCCACGCTTTTTATGGCTATACTTGAACTTGTCTGAGGTTTTTTATGAATGAGAATATAATCAAAAGCGACGAATATTTTATGTCCGAGGCGATACGCCTTGCGCGCCTTGCCGAGGAGATAGACGAGGTGCCAGTCGGTGCGCTTATCGTAAGAGACGGCGAGATAATCGCTCGCGCCTACAACACGCGCGAGACCTCAAAGTGTGCGACGCACCACGCAGAGGTGCTTGCGATAGAGGAGGCGTGCAGGGTGCTCGGCGGCTGGAGACTGCCGGGGGTGACACTCTACGTCACTATGGAGCCCTGCGCTATGTGCGCGGGAGCTATTATGAATGCGAGAATACCACGCGTCGTTTTCGGCGCACCCGACCTGCGCTTCGGCGCCTTCGGCTCACTCTTTAATCTTGCGGCGATGCCCGTAAATCATACTCCCGAGGTCACGGGCGGCGTGCTTTCCGAGGAGTGCAGAGAGCTCCTTTCCTCATACTTCAAAAAGAAAAGGAAAAACTGACGATACTGTACACCCTGTACAATAACTCGAGGGAGGCTTCACAAAAAGGACAAAATGTGTTAAAATGTCTAATTGGGCAGGGATTCGGTGCGCGAGAGCGCGTCGTCACTCTGTTACGAAAAATAAAATTAAGGAATGATTTTTTATGAAGGTAAAACCGTTACGTCCTAAAATGCATTTCGCAAACATACGCGATATGGTGGAGTTTATAGGCAGTGAATACGAGGGCAGACCTGCTTACCGTTTCCGCAAGAAGCCTCACGACAAGGAAGCTGTCGTTGTAAACTACGAGGCACTCCGCGACGATATTCGCGCCATAGGCTCGGAGATTATTGCACGCGGTATGGCAGGAAAGAAGATTGCCGTTATCGGTAAGCACTCCTACTATTGGATTCTTTCCTACTACGCTACCCTTGCTACCGGCTCGGTTCTCGTTCCCCTTGATAAGGATTGGAGCGCAGAGGATCTTGCAGTTACCGTAAAGAGCGGTGAGTGCGACTACGTCTGGTGCGATAACGATATCCGCGAGAAGGGTGAATATATCGTAAAGGAGCTTTCGCTCCCCGCGCCCCTCATTCTCGATACCGAGAACGAGGACGGACTTCTTGCATTCAAGGCGGCAGGTGCAGTTAAATTTGCAGAGGACTCCGCGCCCTACTTTAACGCTCCCATAGACGCAGACGCGCTCGCGCTTCTCGTTTTCACCTCGGGTACTACCGGTCAGGGAAAGGGCGTTATGCTCTCGCAGACCAACTTTATCTCCGACCTCACCGACGTTATACCCTTTATGGACTTCTCGGTGAGATGTATCAACGTGCTTCCTCCTCACCACACCTACGGCTCGAGCGTTTCTATCTTCGGTCAGAACTCGATAGGCTGTGACGTTTACATTTCCTCGGGCGTAAAATACGTGCTCAAGGAGCTCCAGGAGCATAAGCCCGGACACCTCGTTGCGGTGCCTCTGTACGTTGAGACCTTCTACAGAAGAATTCTCAAGGGTATCAAGGACTCCGGCAAGGAAAAGCTTCTTTTCGCTCTTATGAAGATAAACAACGTCTTCCGCAAGATAGGTCTCAACCCCTTTGGCGGTGTGTTCAGAAAGAAGATACTTTCCGCGTTCGGCGGCGAGCTTAATATGATTATCTCGGGCGGCGCGCCTCTCAACCAGGAGATGGCAGACCTTTTCGATTCTATCGGCGTAACCGTGCTTAACGGATACGGCATTACCGAGTGTGCTCCCATACTTGCCGTAAACCATAACAACTACATCGTTCCCAAGAGCGTAGGCCCCGTTCTTCCCATAGTTGATGCCAGAATCGCCGACCCGAATGAGGAAGGCGAGGGCGAAATTCAGGTTAAGGGCCCGAACGTAATGCTCGGCTACTACAAGAACGACGAGGCGAATGCAGAGGCGTTCACCGAGGACGGATACTTCCGTACCGGCGATATGGGTAAGATGACCGTCGATAAGTACGGCACTCGCGTGCTCTACATCACGGGAAGACTTAAGAACCTCATCATTCTCTCTAACGGTAAGAACGTATATCCCGAGGAGATTGAGGACGCACTCGCGGCAACTCCCGGTGTCGTTGATATCGTTGTATACGAGGGTAAATCCCGTCGCGGCGATGCCTTCAATACCATCGTTGCCGAGATATTCCCCGACAAGTCTCTCCTTGACGAGATGGGCGTTACCGACAAGCAGGAATACTTCCAGCAGTTCGTGAACGAGTACAACAAGACCGCAGTTCCCTATAAGAAGATAGGCCTTCTCAGAGTAAGAGAAGAGGAGTTCCCGAAGAACACTCTGCGCAAGATACTTCGTCGTAAGATGGATATGACCATCGACTAATCTCGGGCGATTGCTTCGGGCATAACCAGACAAAAAAACGGAGGAAACTCCGTTTTTTGTTTTACCGCCGTTTTCCTTACACTCGCCGTAGGTAACTACGCCTTCGGCGGAAAGCGCCGATTTCTGCTCCGAACTAAGCAGCCCGAGGGCGATTGCTTCGGGCATAACCAAACAAAAAAGCGGAGAGAAATCTCCGCTTTTAATTATAAAAACGATAAAAAAGAACGCTTTTTGTAAACGAAAGCGTTCTTTTTTGCAGAAAAATGCTTATTTTGTTTTATACGAGGCGGAAACCGAGATTCTGTTTATTGCTCTTTTGAGCTTTGCCTCGGCGACCCTGTGCTCCTTGTCGCTCTTGGCAGCGGCAATCGCTGTCTCTGCGCGTTCTCTCGCGCTCTCGGCTCTCGCGATGTCGATGTCCTCTGCAAACTCGAAGGTCACTGCCGCAAGACGGGCAACTCCCTTTGCCACCGAGAGAAATCCTCCCGACATAGATGCGACTCTGCGCACGCCGTTTTCGATAATACGGACTCTGCCGACTGTAACCGAGCCGAGAAAGTCCGCGTGTCCTGCGAGAATTTCCACGTCGCCGTCGTCGGTGTGAACGAGCAGGCTTTCAACCTCTCCCGAGAACTCCTCGCCGTCGGGAGATACTACTTCAAGGCGGAATTTATTCATCTCTTTTGCCTCACGCTCCGAGGGTCTTAGCCTTCTCGACAGCCTCGTCTATCGTGCCGACGAACAGGAACGCAGACTCGGGAAGCGCGTCGTGCTTACCCTCAAGTATCTCGGCAAAGCCGCGCACGGTTTCCTTGACGGGAACGTATTTGCCCTCCATGCCCGTAAACTGCTCGGCAACCGAGAAGGGCTGGGAGAGGAATCTCTGTATCTTTCTTGCGCGTCCGACGATAAGCTTATCCTCCTCGGAAAGCTCCTCCATACCCATAATGGCTATGATGTCCTGGAGCTCCTTATATCTCTGAAGAATTTCCTGAACGCCGCGAGCTACCTCGTAGTGCTCTCTGCCGACTATCTCGGGGGAAAGAATTCTCGAGGTGGAGTCAAGGGGGTCGACCGCAGGGTAAATACCGAGAGATGCGATACCTCTTGAAAGAACCGTCGTCGCGTCAAGGTGTGCAAACGTCGTGGCAGGTGCAGGGTCTGTAAGGTCGTCCGCAGGAACGTAGACCGCCTGAACCGAGGTTATAGAGCCGCGCTTGGTCGAGGTGATTCTCTCCTGGAGCGCACCCATCTCGGTTGCAAGAGTGGGCTGATAGCCAACCGCGGAGGGCATTCTTCCAAGAAGTGCCGAAACCTCGGAGCCTGCCTGGGTAAATCTGTAAATGTTGTCGATAAAGAGAAGTACGTCCTCTCCTTCCTTGTCGCGGAAGTACTCCGCCATCGTAAGGCCCGAGAGAGCAACTCTCTTTCTCGCTCCCGGAGGCTCGTTCATCTGTCCGTAGACGAGGGCGGTCTTTGCAAGAACTCCCGACTCCTTCATCTCGTTGTAAAGGTCGTTACCCTCACGGCTACGCTCGCCGGCGCCGGTGAATACCGAGGTACCGCCGTGCTGCTTTGCAACGTTGTTGATAAGCTCCATTATAAGTACGGTTTTGCCGACACCCGCACCGCCGAAAAGACCTATCTTACCGCCCTTTGCGTAAGGCGCAATAAGGTCAACGACCTTGATGCCGGTCTCGAGTATTTCCGTAGTTCCGTCCTGGTCTGCGTATGCAGGGGGATCGCGGTGTATGCACCATCTCTCCTCTGTCTCGGGTGCTTCCTTATTGTCTATCGCCTCTCCGAGAAGGTTGAAGATTCTGCCGAGAGTTCCCTCACCAACGGGCACGGTAATGCCCGTACCGGTATCAACAGCGCGCGCTCCGCGCTCCATTCCGTCGGTGTCCGACATAGCGATACATCTTACCACGTCGTCGCCGAGCTGGCTTGCAACCTCGCAGACGAGCTTCGAGTCACCGTTTTCTACCTCAATAGCGTTAAGCAGGTCGGGGAGATGACCCTCGTCGAATTTTATATCGAGGACCGGTCCTATTATCTGTATAACTCTACCGATATTTTCTTTCATACCGTATAGCTTCCTTTCGTTTCTTCTGCTGAAAATTACTTAATAGTGCGCGATTTCGACAACCAAAGCTTACTTAATCGCCTGCTCCCGAGACTATCTCGGTGATTTCCTGGGTGATTATAGCCTGCCTTGCACGGTTGAATTTCAGCATAAGGGTATCAATCATTTCCGAGGCGTTCTTGTTTGCCGCGTTCATCGCCGTTCTTCTTGCCGCCGACTCGGCAGCCCCTGCCTCGTTTACTGCGGTGTTTATAAGACCGCCTATATAGCTTGGAATAATTTTGTCGAGTATCTCCTCGGGCTCACCGCCGTATATCGGGTCGTGTCCCTTGGCGCTCGCACTCGGGTCTGCGAGGGGGAGGAGGGTATCGTGCACCGGCGTCTGCGTCAGCATTGAAACGAATTTCGTGTAGACGAGAAGAACCCTACCGAACTCGCCCTTTTTGTAGCCCTCGCATATCGCCTCGGCATAGGCAAGCGAGTTGCCTACCGACATATCCTGCGCGTATTCTGTGCTCTCGGTGAACAGAGTGCGGCCGCGGTAGCGGTAATACTCGCACGCCTTTTTTCCTATCGGCAGAACCACCGTGCTCTCGGGGTCTGCAAGGCTGTCTGCGAGCTTGAATACTGCGCTGTTATAGCCGCCTGCAAGTCCTCTGTCACCTGCGATAACAATAAGCAAGGTTTTCTCTCTCGAAGACGGATTCGACCACGCGCTCCTTTTCGCCTCGGGGAGCGAGCGTATCTCGTCGATAGCCCCCTTCAGTATCTCGTGGAAGGGGCGAGATGCCTCGACCTTCATCTTTGCGCGCCGCAGCTTCGAGGTTGCAACCAGCTCCATAGCCTTGGTTATCTGCTTAGTGCTGCGCCCGCTTTTCATACGTGCGTAAATATCATTCATAGAGGCGCCTGCCACCGTTATCACTCCTTTCGGGTGCAAAAGTGCACCGAATGTAAAGTAAAGTTGTAAAAATTCCGATTATTTGAAGCTTTCCTTGACGTGCTCGATTGCTTCTCTGAGTCCTGCCTCTGTCTCGGGAGAGAGAACTCCGCTTTCTCTTATAGCGTCGATAAGCTCGTACTTTGCCGAGGTGAGGTAGTCAAAGAGCGCCTTCTCAAAGTCGGCAATATCCTCTACGGCAATATCCTTAAGAAGGTTGTTTACAACCGCATAGATTATAGCAACCTGAAGCTCAACCTCGATAGGCGAGTTTCTTCCTTGCTTGAGTACCTCAACTATACGGCTACCCTGCTCTAGACGCGCCTTCGTATCGGCGTCGAGGTCGGAGCCGAACTGTGCAAAGCCCTGGAGCTCTCTGTACTGCGAGTAGAGAAGCTTGAGCGTTCCTGCAACCTTCTTCATCGCCTTTATCTGTGCGTTACCGCCGACACGGGATACCGAAATACCGGGGTTTACCGCAGGGCGCACGCCCGAGTGGAAGAGCTCGGACTCGAGGAATATCTGTCCGTCGGTTATAGATATAACGTTGGTGGGAATGTACGCCGAAACGTCACCCGCCTGCGTTTCTATAATGGGAAGTGCGGTGAGAGAGCCGCCGCCGCACTCGGGCGAAAGCCTTGCCGCACGCTCAAGAAGTCTTGAGTGAAGGTAGAATACGTCGCCGGGGTAAGCCTCTCTGCCCGGAGGACGTCTGATAAGAAGGGAGAGCGCACGGTATGCAACCGCGTGCTTTGAGAGGTCGTCGTAAACGATAAGCACGTCCTTACCCTTGTCCATAAAGTACTCACCCATAGCACAGCCCGAGTAGGGAGCAATGTACTGAAGGGGAGCAGACTCGGATGCGGTAGCCGATACCACGATAGTGTAGTCCATAGCCCCTGCCGCGCTGAGCGTTTCAACCACGCCTGCAACGGTGGACTGCTTCTGACCTATCGCAACGTAGATGCAGATAACGTCCTTGCCCTTCTGGTTTATGATGGTGTCGGTTGCGATAACCGTCTTACCCGTCTGTCTGTCACCGATAATAAGCTCTCTTTGTCCTCTGCCTATCGGTATCATCGAGTCTATTGCCTTGATACCCGTCTGAAGGGGTACGGAGACCGACTTTCTTTCTATAATTCCGTAAGCCTTGCGTTCAATGGCTCTGTACTCCGCGTGGTTTACAGGACCCTTGCCGTCTATCGGCTGACCGAGCGCGTTAACGACTCTGCCAACAAGCTCCTCGCCTACGGGAACCGAAACGACTCTGCCCGTGCGCTTAACCACGCTGCCCTCGGAAATACCAACGTCGCTTCCGAGAAGTACGACGCTTACGAAGGACTCTTCAAGGTTAAGTGCCATACCGAGAGTTCCGTTTTCAAATTCAAGAAGCTCCTTGGAGGCGCACCTCTCAAGTCCGTGAACTCTCGAAATACCGTCGCCGACGGAGATGACGTAGCCTATCTCGTCCTGCTTGGTTTCCTTGTCGTAGTTCCTTATCTGCTCCTTGATAATTTTGCTTATATCATCGAGTTTTGATTGCATTTTATCACCAGCCTCGTCTTTAGTCCCGTCGTTTATCAAACGACGAGCGTGCGTAACGATTCCTCGAGAGCGTCAAAGCGCGCCCCGAGCGAGCCGTCGAGCTGCTTGCCCATATAGCACAGCTTCATACCGCCGAGGATTTTTTCGTCCACGGTGTTCTTTACAATAATAGTTTTGCCCGTTTTCCTTGCGAGCGCATCGGCAAGGGCGGTCGTCTGCCCTTCGGTAAGCGGCACCGCCGTCACTGCCTCGACTCTCTCGATTCCGCGAGAGCTTTCGTACTCTGCAAGATACCCCTTCATCACCGAGGGAATAAGGCGCGAGAGGCGCTTTTCTGCGAGAATCTTCATAAGATTCACGAGGTTTTTGTCAAGAGAGGAAAAAGCCTCTCCGATAAGCGCGAGCCGCTTTTCTGTCGGGAGCGCAGGGGTGTCGATAAGGTGGGTGTAGCCCTCGTTATCCGAGAGTGCCGAGAGCACGGTGCGTGCGTCCTCTGCTACCGCGTCCGAGCTGCCGCCTTCCTCGGAGAGCATAAAAAGGGCTCTCGCGTATTCAAGCGCGCCGGTCATTCTTCCTTACCTATCTTTTCTATAAATTCGTCGATGAGCTCCTTATGCTCCTCTGCCGAAACGTCACGCTCTACGACTGCTCTCGCAATATCGAGCGCCATCTCGGACATCTCATCTTTAAGCTCATTTACTGCACGAGCCTTTTCAAGCTCAATCTGCTTTTCTGCACGGGCAAGGGTGAGGCTCGCCTTTTCGTTTGCCAGAGCGAGCATTTCCTCTTCCTTTGCTCTTGCACGCTTTACAGCGCTTTTGAGAATCTCCTCGCTCTCCTCGCGAGCTCCCTCAAGACGGGTCTCGTACTCACGTCGGAGCGCGTCTGCCTCGGAGCGTGCGCCCTCGGCACCCTCGTACATATCGTCTATTTCCTTCTGCCGCGAATCAATCATATTCTTGAGCGGCTTAAAGAGAAGCTTTTTTAATACGAGGTAGAGAATAAAGAGGTTAATCCACGCGAAAAGCATCGTCCAGAAATTAACGCCGACAAAGCTCTCAAACTTGTCAAGCACTAAAAGTCCCATAGGGTTCTCCTTTTCGATGTTTGGGATTTCTTCTTAGAATACGAACAGAAGAAGAAGTGCGATAACGAGCGAGTAAATACCCGTCGTCTCAGCGATAGCACAGCCGAGAATCATGTTGGTACGAAGAGCACCTGCCATCTCGGGCTGACGCGCCATAGCCTCACACGCCATACCGACCGCGTTACCCTCACCGATACCGGGGCCTATTGCTCCAAGACCCATACAAAGACCTGCTGCAAGAAGTTTTGCTGCTTCAGCATTCATTTTAAATTTCCTCCTGAAATGTTTTATATTTTTTGTTTTTTGACTATCTTAGTTTACAAAATCGGGTTATTTGCCCTCTTTTGCCTTCCTTTTCTTCTCGGGGAGCTCACTCGGCGGAGGACAAGCACCACCGACGTACACCATAGTGAGAAGCGAGAATACGAGCGCCTGAACGAAGCCCGAGAAAAGGTCGAAGTAGAGCGAGAGAATCGCGGGGATACCTGCTGTGAAGAAGGGAATCTCTCCGAGAAGGCCCGGCAGCCAGCCGAAGATAAGCTGGGAAAGACCTGCGAGGGCGGTGTAGAGAAGGGCGGTAATCATCGAGCCACCGGCAACGTTACCGAAATGACGGAACGCCATAGAAAGTGGGCTCGCTATCTCGGAGATAATGTTCATCGGCGTCATTACCACGATAGGCTCGGTGAAGCCCTTGAGCCATGTGCCAAATCCGAAGTTCTTTATGTTGTTGTACCACACCATACCCATAGTAACGAGCGCCCACGCCGCGGTAACCGAGAGGTCTGCGGTAGCCGAGCGTAAAATGCCGGTCATACCGAGCAGCGTTCCAAAGATGGACGAGAGGAAAAGCGTGCCGATATAGGGCGCGAACTTAAGGTTGTGCTCGCCCATAGTGTCCCTTACGAGTCCGTAGAGCATATTGATGAGCTTCTCTGCGACTATCTGAACACCGCCGGGGCGTTTTTTCTTTAGCTTTCTCGTAACGAGAAGCGAAATGATTATGAGAAAAAGGGTAGCCGCGAGCAGGGTAACTGTGGTCTGCGTTACGATGTTCTTCATAGTGAAGATTTTTGAATCGGGCAGATTCCACGGCAGCTCAAGGTATACCTTTGGTCCGTTTACCGAAAGATTCATATGGAGTCTTCCTCCTTTTCTTCGGGATTGTTCTGCTCGTTTACAGCGGGAATTTCTCCATCAGCCGGGAGCTCGGTAAAGCTCGCTCCGATGCCGAACTGTGCGTTCGCCTTTTTCGAGCGGATAATGCTCGACACCGTGAGTATCGGGCGGAAGGCGAGAATAGGAATAACGGTGGCAACAGGTGCAAACCAGTCGACGATAAACGCCACGACAAGGGCCGCAAGCATAGAGAAGGTGCGCACCATCATAGAAACCGTGATGGTCTTGCGTATGGGAGCCATATGCTCGGCGGCAAAGCGTGCGGCACTCTCCTCGTCCATCTCGTCCTTGCCGCGCATAGCCATAAAGTTGTTTACGGCGCGGTTTAAGAACAGCGAGAGGAAGAAGTAGTTAAGCACGATAACGAGAGAACCGAGAAGAGCTCCCGTTATAACTCTGTAAGAAAAATGCTCGGTCTCAAAAATGAGGTCGACAAGAAGGTAGCCGCCTATCACCAAAAGCGATACGAGAATTTCTCCGAGAGTAAGTATCAGGGTGTCTGTTAGCGGAACAAATTTTTTCTTCATTATAAAATCCCCAAAGCCTTATCTTTTCTTTTTTTCTTCGTTTTGCCTCTGCTCCTTTTCGAGATTTTCGAGAGCGCGGGAGGCTGCGAGAATCGATTTCACCATAGAATAAAAGCCCGTCAGCACGCCGAGTGTTACGAGCAGGGCGTATATCCAACTGCCGACCCCTGCCTTCGCGTTCAAAAGATAGGCGACAAGAAAGCCGAGTGCTGTCGGAGTTACGAGCGAGAAGAAGCTTTGAAAGAAGATATTTAAAGCGTACATAGCGTTAAATAATTTTCTGTGCACCGTGCTTCTCCCCGTCCACCTTAATTTTAATTTATATATTAGCACAAAATACCGCGTATGTCAATAGAAATGTTAAAAAAATAACTAAGAGGATACTTTCTTCCGCGCCAGCCGCTCCGTGAGAGTTTTCACGGGAATTTTCCGAAACGGCTTGTAATGCGCGCCCGTGTGTGGTATAATCGAGAAAAAAGCTACTGGGAGGCTATGGTTATGGGTAAGACTTTGTTTTCCGATATGGGGATTTCAACGCGCGGCAAGGTGCTTGTGCGCGAAAAGACGCGCTTGTTTCTCGGTGAGGGGGAGATTTCTCTCAATCCGACGAAAATGAAGGCGGTAGTCGCCGAGGCTGAGGGAATGCTCGCAGAGGATATTCCCGTGCTCACACTCTCGCTTTACAGACGCTTCTACGTGGACGGAAATCGCTCGGCGTTCGAGTCGCACCACCACAGAAGACGCCACTGTCTTTTCACGCTTATGCTCGCCGAGTATTACGAGGGAGAGGGAAGATTTACCGAGAAGATTGCCGACTATATATGGGCGATATGCGAGGAGACGACCTGGGTGCTCCCTGCGCACCATACGGGGGCGCATTATCCACGCTTTGAGGAGGATAAGGTGCCGAACGAGGACCTGTACGCCGCCGTTACCTCGGCACTCCTTGCTATGACCTTCTATCTTGTCGGTGACAAGCTCGACGCGCTCGACACCGTCCTTCGCGAGAGGACGGAGCACCTTGTGAGAGTCAGGCTCATAGAGCCCTACCTGACGAGAATGACGAATTGGGAGAGAGCCGAGAGGCCGAACAACTGGCTTTCGGATATTTATATGAACACCCTGATTTCCACGGCGGTGCTCGTAGAGGACTTGGAGGTGCGCGAGAGGGTTCTCGAGAAGGCACTCACAGGACTCGACCGCTTCGTCGCAGGCTACCCCGACGACGGCTGCTGTGACGAGGGCGCAGGCTATTGGGGCGGCGCAACGGGCTCGCTCTTCGTTGCCATCGAGCTTATCTACGATATGACGGGCGGCGCTGTCAGCGCGTTCGATAATAAGAAGCTGCGCGATATGGGCGAGTATATTTCGAAGATGTATATAGACGGCACATATTACGTCAATTTCTCCGACTGTCACCATAGCTTTAAGAACGACAGCTTTATGATAATGCGCTACGGAAAGCGCTGCGGCTCGCGCAATATGGAGTCTTTTGGTAAATATATGTTGGCAAAAACGGGCGGTTTTATGCACTTTACGTCAACTTACTCATCGGTGCGCATGCTGATGTATCCCGATATGGAGGCGCCCGAGAGCTTTACCTCGGAGCGCTCTGTATGGCTTCCCGGGCACAAGGTCGCGGTCTTCCGTGAGAGTGCGGAGGGGGCTCGCGGATTTCTCCTTGCGGCAAAGGGTGGCTCGAATGCCGAGTCGCACAATCATAACGACGTCGGCAATTTTATAGTCACATACGACGGCGAGCCTATCGTGATAGACGCAGGTATGGGCACCTATTGCCGCGACTACTTCTCGCCCCTTCGCTCGGAATTCTGGAATATTCGCTCGTCCTATCATTCGCTCCCTTCCTTCGACGGAATAGAGCAGTTATCGGGCAATGAGTTCCGTTCCTCTGACGAGGTGTGCGACACGGAGGGGCAGAGCCTTTATATGGAGCTTAAAAACGCCTATCCCGACGAGGCAGGACTCACATCTTACGGGCGCACACTCTCCCTCTCGGGCGGCAAAATCAGAGTGCGCGAGCAGATTTCTCTCGAGCGCGAGAGGCAGATAGATTTCCACCTGCTTACCAAAAATCAGCCTACCGTCGCAGAGGACGGAGTGCTGCTCCTTTCCGAGGGAAGACGGCTTATCTACGACCCCTCTGTCCTTTCGGCGAGCTTTGAGGCGGTTGTCGCGCCGGGGCGCCAGCCGAGTATGGATATAAAAAGGATATGGGGCGTCGAGGCACTTTACAGAATAATTCTCTCGGCAAAGGCAAGCAAGATAGACACCGAGATAGTGATAGAATAATAAGCGCGATTTTCTCCGCGCCTTTTGCAAAATCGAACGAAAACCGTACTATTTTACTAAAAAATAAGCGATAATACATTGATATGGCGCCTTTCTTGTGATATAATCGAAGTAGCATTTAATTTTTGACTTGGAGAAAATAAAATGAAGGCTATCGTAAACGGAAAAATCATTTTAAAGGACCGCGTGCTTGAAGGCTCGGCACTTCTCTATACCGAGGTGATAGAGGGTATAGTTCCCGTAGGGGAAATTCCCGAGGGCGCAGAGGTAATCGACGCAGAGGGCGGCTATATTGCACCCGGACTTATCGACCTGCATATCCACGGCTATCTCGGACGAGACGTGTGCGACGGTGAGGCAGAGTCGATCCGCACTATCGCAGGCGGTATAGTGAAGAACGGCGTTACGGGATTTCTTCCCACCACTATGACGGTGGATATGAAGGTAATAAAAAAGGCGCTTGAGGTCTGCCGCGAGCTTAAAGAAGAGAGCAAGGCTTGGCAGGGAAGTGCGATACTCGGCTGCCACGCAGAGGGCCCCTTTATCAGCGAGAGCAAGAAGGGCGCGCAGGACGCAAAGTACATACTTAAGCCCGACGCGGCGTTCGTCAAGGAGTATGCCGATATAATAAAGATAATCACCCTCGCTCCCGAGACCGACACCGAGGACTTCGCGGCTATCCGCGAGATAGGGCGCGACACCGATGTGGTTATCTCGATGGGACACACCTCTGCGGATTACGACACCGCAGTCAAGAGCACGGCGGCAGGCGTGAAGCACGTGACCCACCTTTTCAACGCTATGACTCCTCTTGCGCACCGTGCGCCCGGAGTTGTTACGGCGGCGTTCAATACCGACGTTACCACCGAGCTTATCGTAGACACCTTCCACGTGAACCCCTGCTTCTACGACCTTCTTTATAAGATTAAAGGCAGAAAGCTCTGCTTTATCACCGACTGTCTGCCTGCAGGCGGACTTCCCTTTGGCGAGTACACCCTCGGCGGAACGAAGATAATCTATAACGACATCGTCTGCCGTCTTGAGGACGGAACCGTCGCAGGCAGCGTGCTCCCTCTCAACAAGGGCGTTTGGAACGTCTACACCAACTCGAATATCCCGCTTCACGAGTGCGTGAACGGCGCATCTCTTAACCCTGCGACGGCTATCGGCATAGAGAAGTCGAAGGGCTCGCTCGAGGTTGGCAAGGACGCCGATATAATCATCACCGATTCCGAATTCAACGTAAATAAAACCATCATAGGAGGAACTATCAGATATGAAGCTTAAGGTACAGGCAAAGCTCGACCCGAAATTTGCTCCCCTTTCGGTAGTATGCCGCGATATGCGCGAGGCTACCCGTGAGGACGGACAGGACATCGTTATTGCAGTAGAAAGAAACAACGGATACACCACCACATACAAGACCCGTATTTTCCGTGACGGCACAGGACACGACGAGGAGAACTTTAAGTTCGTTGAGCGCCTTGTCAAGTCGCTTCTCTGGGTAGCAGGCGGTTACAAGGTTATCATCGCCGGAAGCGAGACTGTCGGCGCAAAAATCCGCGAGGCGTTCTCTCACGGTGGTCTGCGTGACTTCGACGTTAAGTTCATGGAAAAGGTTTACGAGGCCAGCTTCTCGGTTGAGTCGGTTGCTCTCGAGTGCGCACCCGAGGATAAGTCCTCTGCCGCTCCCATAGGTCGCCATCTTGACGGCTGCCGTATCGGCTTCGATGCAGGCGGAAGCGACCGTAAGGTCAGTGCCGTAATCAACGGCGAGAGCGTTTATTCAGAGGAGGTTGTCTGGTTCCCGAAGACCAACTCCGACCCCGATTATCACTATCAGGGAATTCTCGACGCTATGAAGACCGCGGCTTCTCATATGCCCAGAGTTGACGGTATCGGCGTATCGAGCGCAGGCGTTTACGTCGACAACCGTATTATGGCGGCTTCTCTTTTCTTAAAGGTCAGCGACGATGACTTCGAGAAGAAGGTTAAGAATATGTATATCGACGTTGCAAGGGAGATAGGCGAGAATATTCCTCTCGAGGTTGCAAACGACGGTGACGTTACCGCGCTTGCAGGTGCTATGGACCTTGACGACAACGCGGTTCTCGGTATAGCAATGGGCACTTCCGAGGCAGGCGGCTACGTTGACCCCGAAGGAAATATCACCGGCTGGCTCAACGAGCTTGCTTTCGTTCCCGTTGACTTCTGTGAGGATGCTATGGTAGTCGAGTGGTCGGGCGACTACGGCTGCGGAGTTAAGTATTTCTCGCAGGACGGCGTTATCAAGTGCGCTCCCTGGGCAGGCATCGAGATTGATGAAAATCTCTCTCCTGCAGAGAAGCTGAAGGTAGGTCAGGGGCTTATGGCAGAGGGCGATTCCCGTGCCGCCGACGTTTACGACACCATCGGTGCATACTTCGGCTACGCTATCGCGTACTACGCCGAGTTCTACGATATAAAGCACGTTCTCATTATGGGTAGAGTTACCTCGGGCGAGGGCGGGGTTATCCTTCTTAACCGCGCAAAAGAGGTTCTCGATAAGGAATTCCCCGAGCTTGCAAAGACCGTACAGCTCCACATTCCCGACGAAAAATCTCGCCGCGTAGGTCAGTCGGTTGCGGCGGCAAGCCTTCCGAAGATAGGTTAAATTTCATTTCACCGTACGCATCTGCGGAAGCAGTGCTTATGTAGAAAAAAGGACAGAGATTTCATTCTCTGTCCTTTTTGTCGCGGTGCCGTCTTTTTGTTAGATTTAAAGGCCGTACCCCGAGATGCCTGCCGTTTTCTCGGTCCTTTTTATTTGCAAAAAGGCGAGAGGGTACAAGCGAATTTCGTAAGTGCCGTCAGGTCGGGAAGATTCCGACCGCCGAAAGAATATACGCACCGAGAAAAACCGTCAGTGCCGAGGCGAGCGTCGTCCATACGACGAGCTGACCTGCAAGCTCGGTGTCGGCATTCATTTCCTGTGCCATAGGAACGCTGGAGACCGAGACGGGGGTGAGGAATGCCGCCGACATCGCGGCAAACTGAGCACCGCTGAAGGTGTCGCGGAGGAATACTGCGGCAATACCGAGGCCGAGAATGGGCGAAAGGATAAGGCGCACCGATGTGCCGAAGAGTATTTCCTTTGCCTTCCTTTTCACCGCCGTGAACTCAAACTGTGCGCCGAGCACTACGAGCGCAAGAGGAGTTGCAACGCTGCCGAGAGTAGAGGCGGCCTTGTAGAGCGGAGTTATATCCGAGAGGCGGAAGCCCACGCCGATTTCCGACAGGATAGCGCGCAGACCGAGCACCGCCACGCCCGAGGCGACTGCGACTATCAGGGGATTTTTGGTTATATCGAGGAGTATCGCCTTTATGCGCGAGGCACTGCCCTCCTGCTTTTTGAAGAGCGATAGGCTGATTACGGCAAGCATATTGAGAAGCGGTACTGTGAACGCGGAGAGTATTGCGGCGACGGGCGCACCCTCAACGGGGAAAAGCGCGTCGGCAAGCGGTATGCCGATGAGGGCAAAATTCGAGCGAAAAGTCGATTGAAGCACCGCTCCGCGTGAAGCAGCGTCCTTGGTGATAAGGGCTGTGAGGGGTATAGATACGAAGAATATCAGGAGTATTACGGCGAGCGTGTAGAAGACGAAGCCCAGCCTGACGTTTCCGATTGCTTCAATATTGTATATATTCATAAACAGCATCGTCGGCAGAAATAGGCGGAAGACGAGCTTGTTTGCCGCCTTGGCAAAATCCTTCGTTATTATACCGATGCGCTTTATTGCGTATCCCACCGCAACCATAAGGATTATGGGCAGGACGGCGTTTATTGCAAAGATAAATGAATCCATAGCTTACCTCGGGTGCTTGCGAGAATTTTTTCGTGGGGGTAAAGAAAGCGGCCGCCAACTGCCGTGAGATGGAGCCGCTTTTTTGGGGGAGCCTTGTCAGAGGCGTCCTGCTGTTAATTTAATTATAAGGTCGGTGTCGTCGGGCTGGATTTTAGCCTCGTGCGCCGCCTTGTTTCTTACGGTCTCGCCGCAACGCTCGCAGCGGTGGATTATGATATAGCCGCGCTTCGGGTCGGGCTGCGCGCCGACGGGGCGGAGTATTCCGCCGCAGGGGTTCTGCCTGTCGCCGGGATTTATATCTACGTGCAGAGAGCATAGGCAGAAGGGGCAGTGATTTCTCGAGGTATATCCGAGAGGCAACACCTCTTTCCCGCACGCGGCACAGATAAAGCCCGAGTCGTGTTTCTTAAATCTTTTTTCTTCCATCGTTCCCCCTGTTATGAAAACCGTAAAATGACGGGGCGTTTTCGCGTAACGCCCCATTATGTTTATTTACCTACGCAGAATTTCGAGAAAATTCCGTTTACTATCTCCTCGGAAACCTCGCGTCCGTCGAGCTCTGCTATTGCGCCGAGAGCTCTCTCGAGGTCAGAGGATACTGCGTCCTGCGCCACTCCAGACTTCAGTGCGTCTGCCGCAAGGGTGACAAACTCGAGTGCGCGTGCAAGGGCGGCGTGCTGTCTTGCCGAGGAAATTACGGCGTCCTCGCCCACGGTTATGCGCTCGTCGAGGAAAAGTCTCTCGACGGTTTTCGTGAGCGCTCCGATAGCCTCGTCCTCAGCGCGCTCCGCAGAGATTTCTATGACTTCCTCGAAGATGCCCTCAAGCTTTGATTTATCAAACTTCGATGCACGGTCGGTCTTGTTGAGTATCGCAATCTTTGCGCCGCCTACGTTCTTTATAGCCTCTAAGAGCTCTGCATCTTCTGCATCAAACGGTGCGGAAACGTCGAAAATTGCAAACAAAAGCTCACATTCTTCCATAGCTTTACGGCTTCTTTCTATTCCGATGCGCTCGACGGTGTCGAGGCTCTCGCCGCTTCTTATACCTGCGGTGTCGGAGATGCGAAGGAGCACGTTGCCAAGAGGAAGGGTAGAGGTAAGTACGTCGCGCGTGGTGCCGGGAATGTCGGTGACGATTGCCGCGTCGCTTCCCGAAAGAAGGTTATAAAGGGTGCTCTTTCCTACGTTGGGCTTGCCGACTATTGCCGTGGGAATACCCTCGGTGATGGCTCTGCCCGTGCGGTAGGTCGAAAGAAGGTGCGACATTTTATCCTTAATCTTATAAAGAGCCTCGGATAGCTCGGGCTCGTCAAAGTCGCCGAGGTCCTCGTCGGGATAATCAATTCTCGCATATACCGAGCTCATAAGCTCGGAAAGAGCCTTCCTTATATTATCTATTTTCTCTATAAGTCTTCTTCTTGCAGGGCAGGCGGTGAGCTTTATCTCCGCACGCGAGCGTGCCTCGACGAGATTGCCTATCGCCTCTGCCTCGGTGAGCGAAACTCTGCCGTTTATGAGCGCGCGCTTGGTAAACTCGCCTGCCTCGGCAGGTCTTGCACCTGCCTTGAATATCGCCTCGAGGACGGTACGGGTGATGAGAATACCGCCGTGGCAGCTTATCTCCACGGTGTCCTCGCCCGTATAGGAATGGGGGGCTGAATATTTTACGGCAACGCCGTCGTCGATAACCTCACCGCCGTCGATAATGCGTCCGTAGACGGCAAGACGGGGGTGGTATTCGGAGAGCTTCTTTCCGAGGACGGGAAGGAAGATTTTATCGGCTATCTCGAGAGTACCCTCTCCCGAGATTCTTATAACGGCAACCCCGCCTTTGCCGGGCGGGGTGGATATAGCCGCAATGCAATCGTATATACCGAGCATTAGACGGTCTCCTCTACGGCGTCAGCGGTGGGTGCGGAGGTTTCCTCAAGCAGAGTCTCTGCCTCGGGCTTTTCGTCCTCAAAAACACCCTCGGGCTTCTTGTCGGTGAGGAAAATAACTATCTTTCTGTTGTTGTCTGAGCCTATGGAGTTGGTCGAAACGCCCTCGATGCCCTGAATTTCGGAGTGAATGATTCTTCTCTCGTACGCGCTCATCGGCTCGAGCATAACGCTTCTCTTGTTGCGAAGAGCCTTTGCCGCCATTCTTCTTGCGAGTGCGCGCAGGGTCTCCTCTCTCTTCTTTCTGTAACCCTCGATGTCGATGGTAACGCGGCTCTTGTCGCGCTCGCCCTTTGCATTCTTTCTTGCAGATGCAAGGTTTGCAAGATACTGAAGTGCGTCAAGGGTGTCGCCGTGATGTCCTATAAGGGTTGCGGCGTCGTCACCGACGATGGTTATTCTTCTGGTTCCGTCCTCGCAGGCGTAGAGCTCTGCCTCTGCGGAAAGTCCTATATCGGAAAGGAGAGTCTTAACGAAATCGTAAGACATATCCTCGCCTGCCTCTACCTCGCGGCGCTCCATCTTGAGCTCTGCCTCGGGGATAACCTCGCTCTTGGGGAGAGAGGGCTTGTTTTCCTTCTGCTTTTCCTCGGGCTTATGCTGCTTCTGCTTGCGCTCGGGTCTGTTTTCCTTCTTCTTCTCGGGGCGCTCGCGTCTTTCGCGGCGCTCACGCACGGGTGCGGGGTCGGGAAGCTCAATGTATGCTCTGACCTTTGCAGGTCTTGCCATAATTCCGAAAAAGCCCTTAGTGCCTGCGTCTATTACCTCGAACTGTACGTCGTCGAGCTCGCCTGCGCCGAGAAGCTCTCTTGCATTCTCCTTGGCCTCGAGAATGCCTTTTCCTACTGCTGTAATTTCCTTAATCATTTATTTAATTCCTTAAAACTTATTTAATCTTTGATGTCGGGAAGGTCTGTGCTGACCCTCTTATCGGACTTCTTGCCGTCCTGAGATTTAACCTCGGGGAGCTCGTCGTAGTCGTCCTCGTCGATGTAGTGGAGAGAGCGATACTTCGTTCCGCCCTTGAGAGCCTGTCTCTGTGCCTTCTCGGCAGCCTTCTCCTGTCTTCTCATTTCCTTAAGCTCTTCCTCGGTGTACTTGGGAAGGGGCATAAGTCTTGAGAGAGCGAAGGTCTGCGCTATTCCGAGACCTGACTGGTACGCCCAGTAAAGACCGAGCATTCCCGAGAAGTTGAAGGCAAGGAAAAGGGTCATAAGAGGCATCATAAGGTCCATAATCTTCATAGACGCCATAGCCTGAGGATCCTGAGCCTCCTGCATGGGGTTAGCGTTCCATTTGCGCGTGAGCCACATGGAAAGCCAGGTGAGTGCCGCCGCAAGAACGGGAATAAGCACGAGAATAGAGAAGTTCTTGAGGCTGGGGGTGTTTGCAAGGTTTACGCCGAAAAGAGTGAAGTTCGGGATAGTCTCAAAGTCTATTCCGTAGCTCTCTACCGTAGCCTTTACAGCTTCGGGGTCCTTCTCGTAGGCCTGCATAATGAGGTTTACGAGCTGGATTTCCTCGATTGCCACGTAATCGCCCTTGTCGTTGTAGGCGTTCTCGTTGAACTTGATGTTGAGCTCTTTGATAATTTTATCGCGGGTTACCTCGCGGTACTTTTCGGTTATATTTCCGTC
>JAZOMD010000188.1:0-1888 GCA_045653745.1 Eubacteriales bacterium
GGCACCTGTAAGCCGTAGCGTGATGTCCTTAGCGGACAATCACGCATCGAGATAAATCCCTCTCGGGATTTTCGATATGTTGCTGACGCAACTCGATATGTGCTGGCGCACTCGATATGCTTTTGAATCCTCGCCAAAGGCGAGATATGTCAAAAGCGAGAGGGATACTTCCACAAAAAAATGCAGAGAACCGCGTTCTCTGCATTTTTCTATTATTTTTTTAATTAGCTGCCGCAGCCATCTTCATTTCCTCGCACGCCGCGGCGTCCTTGTTGATGTCCTCGGGGTCGCGGAAGGTGGGAACGGCTATCTTCATTGCCGCCTTTACGGACTCTGCGGCAATCTCTCGCTCGGCGTTCTTTACGGCATCACAAAGAAGCGCGAGCTTGTCCTCGACTTGCTCTCTGGAAAGAGGTGCGTCGTGCTCTATGAAGATAAGGTCGTTCTCGGTTTTCGTAAGCTCCTCTGTCTTGATAAGCAGCTCCTCGTAGAGCTTCTCGCCGGGGCGAAGACCGGTTTCAACTATCGGAATATCGGTATAAGGAGCGAGGCCCGTGAGCCTTATCATATTTTCTGCAAGGTCGAGAATCTTGATGGGCTTACCCATATCGAGGACGAAAAGGTCGCCCCCCTTCGCCATAGCGCCTGCCTGCATAACGAGGCCTGCCGCCTCGGGAATGGTCATAAAGTAGCGGATAATTCTCTTGTCGGTGATAGTAACCGGGCCGCCTGCCTCTATCTGGCGCTTGAAAAGCGGGATAACGGAGCCGTTCGAGCCGAGCACGTTACCGAACCTGACTGCGGCAAACGCAGTCTTGCTATCGCATCTGCACTGAACTACCATCTCGCACATACGCTTCGATGCGCCCATCACGTTAGTGGGGTTAACCGCCTTGTCGGTGGAGATGAGAATGAATTTCGATACGCCGTATTTCTCGGCAGCGTTTGCGGTATTGTAGGTACCCATTACGTTATTCTTTATCGCCTCGGCGTTGCTATGCTCCATAAGAGGAACGTGCTTATGCGCGGCGGCGTGGAAAACGATGTCGGGGCGGTAGTAGGAGAAGACGGCGTCGAGTCTTGCGACGTCGCGCACAGAGCCTATCTCCACCGAAAGGTCGAGCGCGCCCTTATATTTTCTTAAAAGCTCCTGCTGGATATCGTAGGCGTTGTTCTCGTAAATATCGAAGATAATAAGCTTCTTTGGCGAGCAGGCGGCAACCTGACGGCAGAGCTCACTACCGATAGAGCCTCCGCCACCCGTTACGATAACCGTCTTTCCCTTGTAGGTGTTTCTGCCCTCGGTGTCGTAAACCTTGATAGCACCGCGGAAAAGAAGGTCCTCTATTCTGAATTCGCGAAGCACTCTCCTCGAGCCCTCGCCCGTCTCGTCGTCTCTTATCGGGAAGTCGTATATCTTAACCTTGAAGCCTGCCGCGGCGTAAACTCTGTGAAGCTCCTCGGCTTCCTCGCTCGAAATCTTGGTGATAGCAATGAAAATTTCCTGCACGGGTAGTAGCTTAAGCTTCTCGAGGGTCGCTCTGCCCTCGCGGAGCACCTCAATACCGCACACGCGGCTGCCAATTTTGGAAGGGTCGCGGTCGATAAAGCAGATGGGATTATAGCGCGAGTTGGTGTTATAGACGAGCTCCTCTGCGAGCAGCGCGCCGACCTGTCCTGCGCCGACTATCGCAACGCCTATCTTCTTCCTCTTCGCCTCTCTGTGGTCGCGGTTCATATACTTATAAAGTATCTGATAGCAGAAGCGCGAGGAAAGCGTCAGGACGGTTATCATAGCGACGATAGCGACCGTCTGCCACATACCTATATCAAAGGTCTTCGCCCCCGTCACCGAGGTGAGAATAACCGTTACTATACCGCCCACGAC
>JAZOMD010000189.1:0-1929 GCA_045653745.1 Eubacteriales bacterium
TCAGACCCTCTACACCTCGGGTACTGTATTCCACGCCTTCCTTGGCGAGAAGCTTCCCTCTTGGAAGAGTGCCGCAACGCTTATCCGCACTATCGCCGAGAACTATAAGCTCCCCTACTACTCGCTCTCTCCCACATACTCGGTATGTAAGAACCACGGCTATATCGCAGGCGAGGTTTACGAGTGCCCGCACTGCGGCGAGAAGACCGAGGTTTACAGCCGTATCACCGGCTACTACCGCCCCGTTCAGAACTGGAACGACGGTAAGACCCAGGAGTATAAGCACAGAGTCGTATATAGCGCGGCAAAGCTTGGAAACAAGCAGCCCCTTCTTGGTAAAATGCCTTACGCGGCTGACGAGGAGCCCACAGAGTGCAGAGCGGCAGAGGACGCACAGCTCCTTCTCTTTACCACCAAGACCTGCCCTAAGTGCAGAATGGCAAAGATGTTCCTCGACAACGCAGGTATAGAGTACACCACTCTTATCGCAGAGGAAAACGCAGAGCTTGCAACAGCTTACGGAATTAAGGAAGCGCCTACGCTCGTCGTAGTTTCCGGCGACAAGGCAGAAAAAATCGCGAACCCCTCTAACATCAAGGCGTTCTGCGAGAAGATGGCCGTAAAGGCTTAAAACAAAAAAACGAAAGCCTTCTCTTTTGCGAGAAGGCTTTTGATAAAAAGAAGGAATTTATTATGTACGATATAATTGTTATAGGAGCAGGACCTGCAGGACTTACCGCCGCACTTTACGCTCGCCGCGCAGAGAAAAGCGTGCTCGTTATCGAGAAGGAGTGCTTCGGTGGACAGATTACGCACTCTCCGAGGGTGGAGAACTATCCGGGATTTCTTGCAATGAGCGGAAACGAGCTTGCAGACAAGCTTATAGAGCAGGTGCTCGCACAGGGCGCAGAGATAGAGCTCGATACCGTTACGGGAATTGAGGGCTCGGTGGGTGACTACACCGTAGTCGGCGAGTCTAAGAGCTATAAGGCGAAGACGGTTATTATTGCGACCGGCTCGCGCCACCGCCAGCTCGGAATAGAGAGAGAAAACGATTTTGTCGGAGAGGGAATTTCCTATTGCGCGGTATGTGACGGCGCCTTCTACAAGGGAAAGAGCGTTGCCGTAATCGGCGGCGGAAACTCGGCTCTCGTTGACGCGGTTATGCTCTCTGAGGCCTGCACGAAGGTCTATATAGTCCAGAATCTTGCCTTCCTTACCGGTGAGTCGCGCCTTGCGGCAATCCTTGCCGAGAGGGATAACGTGGAGATAATCTACTCCTCGGTTGTTACGAAAATTCTCGGTGCAGATTCCTTTGGCGGTATCGAGATAGAGGACACCGAGAAGGGAGAGAAGCGCGAGCTTCTCGTTGACGGAATGTTCGTTGCGATAGGTCAGGTGCCCGAGAACGAGCCATTCAGAAGCAAGACCTCTCTTAACTCCTACGGATACATAGAGGCAGGCGAGAGCTGCGTGCCCGAGGGGGCAGAGATGGGAATATTCGCCGCAGGCGACTGCCGCACCAAGGCTGTGCGTCAGGTTACAACCGCTACCGCAGACGGTGCGGTTGCAGCCCTCGCTGCCTGCAAGCTTATAGATAGCCTTTGATAGAAAAACGACGAAGAATTGCTTAAATTCTTCGTCCTCTTTTCTTGAAAATCCGCGCTCGCATAGCGAGCATATCGAGTGCTTTAGCACATATCGGGTTTTGTATATCTCGCCTGCGGCGAGTTATGCAAAACATATCGCAAATCCCGCGAGGGATTTATATCGACGCGTACCTGCTCTATAGCAGGTGCGCTATTTTAGTTAGTCAACGTCGGTCCAACCGGCGGGGACAACCGTGCTTTCGTCGGGAGGGGACATCTCAACGTCGGGGTCAACGGGGTCGGTTTCGCCGCCGTTTCCGCTTCCTCCGCCGTTTTCGCT
>JAZOMD010000190.1:0-11087 GCA_045653745.1 Eubacteriales bacterium
GTTCGCATACCCCACCCGAAGATCGACAAGCTCGCTTGTCAGGCGAAGGGTGTGGGTATCTTCGCCAGAGGCGAATACCCTAGTTCCTTTATACACGCCCTCGGCGTGATTTTGCGCGAAGGGCTTGAAATGTTTACAAAATTGCGGTATAATTAAGCTGAACGCTTTAGCAGGAGGTCATAAATGAATAACATTTTATACGAAGCAACCTCGAAATTTGATTTTTTTATTCTTGCTGTACCGATAATTATGATAATTTTCATATCAGTTTTTCCTTGGATTATAAAAAAGTCCTACGAAGGCAAGAACATAAGCTTGAATATTAAATTTGTTAAATTTTTTTGCCTTGGCGCCATTGTGTTTGTAACTTTATGGTCTACAGTTGTTTTAATTGCTCAATTGAATATGTATAATGAAACCGTTGTAGCATATAATCGAGGCGAATATCAAATCGTCGAAGGATATGTTGAGAAATTCAATCCAATGCCTTATGAGGGGCACGCAGAAGAATCTTTTGAAATCAACGGTGTAAAATTCTCCTATTCTGATTATAATATTCACCCAGGATATAACAATACAAAATCACACGGCGGTGTAATTAAAGAAAATGGACAACACTTGAAAATCGGATATGTTTATTTGAACGATACGCACGGAAATATTATCGTTTACATAGAACAAATTCCGGATTAAACTACATAGGAATCATTTGCACCCATAACTCAGTCCCCGAAAGATAGCAGTCAGCTCAAACGGTCTTTCCGTTTGAGTTCGAATCCTAATGGCAACCCATGAAAAATATCTTTTTCGTAGCCTTTATACATAGAAAACGACCTTCCTACGGAGGGTCGTTTTTCTATCTATGGCGGCGGAACTAGTTCGCTCGCACTCAGTTCCTGAGCGCAAGCGAAGGAATGGGTTCGCATACCCCACCCGAAGATCGACAAGCTCGCTTGTCGTTCGAAGAACGAGCATCACATCTGCAAAAAAACTTGACACGGTTTGACAAATGTGTTATACTGATAAAAAAGCATAAAGGAGTCTATTGGTTATGAATGAAAATCATGAATCGGAATTCACCGTCAGCAACGAGGAAAACAACTATACTCCGACTGTGCAACCCATCGAGCCAAAGGAAGAAAACATTCTTGCAGGTATCGTTGGCGCGTTTCTTTTCTCACTGGCAGGAGGCATTATTTGGTTCTTGCTTTATCAGATCGGTTTCCTTGCGGCAATCAGCGGTGTGATCGGCGTCATCTGCGCCATCAAGGGATACGCTGTGTTCGGTAAGCGCGAAAGTGTAAAAGGCATTATCATCTCTACGGCGATCGCTTTCCTCGTGATCGTAATCGCTTGGTATCTCTGCCTTTCCTATGACGTATACCTTGCATATCAAGATTGGTTTGCAACCGGAGAGGTGGAGTTTACCATTACCTTTTTTGAGTCTGTCGCCAACGCTTATCTCTTCCTTGCAGAACCGGAAATTGCTATCCCGTACCTCAAGGATCTGGGTATCGGACTGCTCTTTTGCGTGATCGGCGCGTTCGGTTACGTCAAAGCGGCTATCGGCAAAGCCAAGAAGAGCTAATCCTTCTATTGTAAAAATCCTCGTTCTTCGGAACGAGGATTTTTTATCTAAGTCACAGGCTTGGTTTATCATCGCCGCGATTTGCCACGAAGGTCTTGCAATCTTCGAGAATTTATGCTATACTAATTGGGTGAAGTCTGCGAAAATACAAAAAGGGATTAAATTTAATCCTTACAAAAGACCGCCAAAGGACCGTATTATGACTAAAAAAAGAATATCAAACATTTCAGCCATACATTATTTCAAATTGATTTTCAGAAGCGCTCTCTTTTTGTGCGCCGCTATCGTGTACATAGTCAACCGTGTAAAGGCTACGGGAGAGACGTTCGGTGGCATTGAGGACTCGCCTTGGATACTCGCTGTTATCTGGTCGGTCTTCGTCGTGGAAATATTCTTGCGCTTCTTCCCCTCAAAGATTGAGAGTATGGGCTGCCAAAAGCAGTTTGAAAAGAACTTTATCCCGACCTCGGAGAGCGATCCTCGGCTGCAAACCCTGAAAACGACCCTGCTTGTGGCGCTTGTCTGGATTCTGCTCAACGCCGCTATCGGAGCCGTGTATTTTATCGGTTGGATAGACAGGGGAATACTTCTTCTCATAAGCCTTGCCTTCTCGGTATGCGATATGATATGTATTCTGTTTTTCTGCCCTTTCCAGACCTGGTTTATGAAAAACAAATGCTGCACCAGCTGCCGTATCTACAACTGGGATTACGCTATGGTGTTTACTCCCTTGGTATTTATTGCCGACCCCTTTGCGTGGAGCATACTGCTTTTCGCCATCGCGCTGCTTGTACGCTGGGAGATAGCGGTTCGCCGCCACCCCGAGCGCTTCTCGGAAAGAACGAACGCCTGCCTTTCCTGCTCAAACTGCAAGGAAAAGCTGTGCCATCACAAAAAGCAACTTCAGGGATTTTTAAAGCACTACAAAAAGGTACTTAAATTGACGGGAAACGCTCTGTTTGAAAAAATAAAGCAATCCAAAAATCAGGATAATTCCTCGTCGTCCGAGGACCGTCCCGAGTAACTTCATAAAAAAATTCAGAGCGAAGCCTCGCACAAAAGCCGGGGCTTCGCTCTTTTTTACCGATTTTTGAAGAAGGGGCTTCAGCCCTTCTCGCTTAAATTCTTCAGCGACTCTCTTATTTTCACGCTGACCGGCACCGTGAGGGGCTCTCGCGACCTATAATGTCGGTTTTCTATGCGCCGAAAAACGAGGTCGACTATCCGCTCGCACACTTCCTCATAGGCTACGTGAATAGAGCTGAGGGGTACGTCGAGATATTCCGTCGAGCTGATGTCGTCCATTCCGACAAAGGAAATATCCTCGGGAATTCTATACCCCGACTCTCTTGCGTATTTCATAGCACCGTAGGCTATCTGATCGTACGCTGCGACGATAACGCCCAGCAGTTCCTTGCACTTCTCTCGCTTATCACGACCGTTTTGCTTATCGTCTATATGCGCAAGGTTATTGCGCCGATGCGAAGGGTGTACGACGTCGAGGTGTGCGAGGAAGAAAGAATCACGAAGTAATATTGTGGGTCGCTTCATTTACGGCATAACAAAATAAAAAAACGGCACTTTGCAAGGATTCGTCCGAGCAGGGTGCCGCTTTAATTTTTATGGTTTTTGCCAGAGCCTTCGATTAAAGAAGCTCCTCGTCGTACTTTGCACGTACTCCGCCGATAAACTTCGGACGGGTGCGAGCGGCAAGGACGAGCGCCTCGCCTATACGGTTGTGCTCAAGGCGCAGAGGTACTGCGACCTTCTTTAAGTGCATACCGATAAGAGTAAATCCGATGTCTATGCCGGCGTCTGCCTTTATCTCCTCGACGGCAACGGGGTTTTCAAATTTAGCGTACGCCGCCGTTGCAAGCGAGCCGCCTGCCTTCGGCTGAGGAACTACGTTTACAGCCTCAAGAAACGGCACCGCCTCTCTTTCGGTAATGATTGCACGGTTAAGGTGCTCGCAGCACTGCACGGCAAGATAAACGCCCTTGGCACTTGCCGCGGCGTAGAGTGCGTCAAAAACCGTGACCGCGGTATCGGGGTGAGAGTTCGTTCCTATCTTAGAGCCGACTATCTCGCTCGTGGAGCAACCGACAACGGCAATATCCCCCTTTTTAAGCCCTGCCTTTTCTATAAGCTCCTCCATTACGGAGTAAGCCTCTTTATAAAGAATTTCCATATCATTTCACCGTTCGGATACAGCATACCGCTTATCCTTCTTTTATGTTTCCCTTTCTTACGTTTTCTTCAATTATTTCCTTCGAGTGCTCCCAGATGAGCTCCGAGCCGAGCCGCGAGGGCTCCTGGCGCGCCATTACCTGACTTTTGCGAACGTCGTTGATTATCCAGTCCTTACCGCCGTTTTTGTCGTTCAGGAGAAGCGGCTGGAGATTATCCATCGTGCGCGCAAATCTTGCCTCTGGGGTCTTCCCTTCCTCAAACTCGGAAAAGAGCGAGAAAAGCTCCTCGCGCTGGTCGTCGGGTAAGATGCCGAATATTCTCTCTGCCGCAAGCGCCTCGCGCTCCTTTTGCGTTTCCTTTGCCGCCTCGTCGTAGGCGTAGGTGTCGCCTGCGTCTATCTCCACAACGTCGTGTATAAGAGCCATCATCATAGCACGGGCAAGGTCGAAGGGCTCGTTTGCGTGCTCGCGCAGAAGATAAACCATCAGCGCCATATGCCACGCGTGCTCTGCGTCGTTCTCGCACCGCTTGTATCCCGTTATGTGAGTTCTGCGGTATATTTCCTTTTCTTTATCCGCCTCTAAGATGAACTCTAGCTGCTTTTTAAAGCGTTCTTCGGACATAAAACCTCCGTTTTTGTAAACAACAGTTGCTTTTTATGGCACTATATACCCACGCTCACCCAGCGCTCGTTCAATTTCGTCGAGAATTTCCTCGGACGCTGCACGCACGGTATGATAGTGATACCCACCCGTGATATTCATAAGCTCACTGGATTTTCCGCTACGCACTTCTTCGAGGAAGTGGTTTATCTGAAGCCTTGAATACACGTTAAGGTCAGCGCATATTTTTCCATACACTTTATGCCAGACGAACACGTCCACGACGGTTCCGCCAAGACTGACGATAGTGGAAAGCTCGTCCTCGGTCTGTTCCGTACTGTGCTTTAGCTTAAACACTCTCTGGGAAGACGGCGAGCCCTTGAGGACGTATCCCGTGTGAGTCGAAAGCACGTCATAGCCCAGCGCGCGGAGCGCGGCAATATCGCCGACTATTATCTGCCTCGAAACTCCGAAGCGCTTCGATAGCTCGCCTCCGGAAATAGCCTTCTTCGCCGAAAGCAACGTGTTTGCAAGATCTCTTCTTCTTTCTTCTGCTCTCATACTAGACCCCGTCAGACTGCGTGCAGATTTTTGAGCGAAAGGTCGAGAATGGGTGCGGAATGAGTAAGAGCACCGCTGGAAATATAATCAACTCCTATATCGGTAAGTTTTGCTATATTCTCCTTGGTTACGTTACCGCTGCACTCGGTCTCTGCCTTACCGCGGCAAAGCTCAACCGCCGCCTTCATATCCTCTACGCTCATATTATCGTGCATTATTATATCGGCACCTGCCTCGAGCGCCTCTTTCAGCATATCGAGATTCTCGACCTCGATTTCTATCTTGCGCACGAAGGGCGCGTACTCCTTTGCCATCTTAACGGCATTTGCAACGCTTCCTGCGGCTCCTATGTGGTTATCCTTGAGAAGAATTCCGTCGCTGAGGTTATAGCGGTGATTGTTTCCGCCGCCCACCTTAACCGCGTACTTTTCGAAAATTCTCATATTCGGAGTGGTCTTTCTCGTGTCGAGAAGCTTAGTTTTAGTTCCGACAAGAAGTGCCGCTACCGAGCGAGTGTAGGTTGCTATACCGCTCATTCTCTGAAGATAGTTGAGAGCCGTTCTCTCTGCCGAGAGAAGAACGCGTATATCACCGCGCACCACGGCGATCTTCTCACCGCGCACGACCTCGTCTCCGTCCTTTTTGAAATAGGTTATCTCCGTATTGGGATCGAGCAGAGTAAAGGCTCTGCCGAAAACCTCAAGTCCTGCGATAACGCCGTCCTGCTTGCATATCAGGTCGACCTCGCCGAGCTTATATTCTCTCATCACGGACGCTGTGCTTATGTCCTCGCTCGTAATATCCTCTTTGAGCGCGGAAAGAATAAGCGCGTCTGCATTTACAGTCATAGAAACACCGTTCATTAGTTCTTTCTCCCCTTCTTTTCCGCCTCTATTGCCGAAAGCACGGCGGTTTTATATTCTTCCTTGTAATTTTCGTACTCCTCGGGATTTACGGCAATCTCGCCGCACGCCGCTAAAGGGGCGTATGCCGAGGCTATATCCTCAGCCGCGCGCTTTGCAAACACGAGGCTCTCGAGGAGCGAGTTGCTGGCAAGGCGGTTTCTTCCGTGCACGCCGTTGCAGGCGGTCTCTCCTGCCGCGTACAGACGCTCCATTGAGGTCTTGCTCTTCTTGTCAACCTCTATGCCGCCCATAAAGTAGTGCTGCGAGGGAACCACCGGGATAGGCTCCTTGGTAGGGTCGTAGCCCTCGTCAAGACAGTGCTTATATATGTTCGGGAAATGCGAGCGGATTTCTTCCTCGGGAATGGGCGCAAGCGAAAGCCAAACGTGCTCCGTGCCGTCCTTTTTCATCTCTTCGAAGATTGCCGCCGCTACCACGTCGCGCGGCTGAAGCTCGTCGACAAATCTCTCGCCCTTCGAGTTGAGCAGCACTGCCCCCTCGCCTCTTACAGACTCCGAAATAAGGAACTCTCTTCCGTGCTTTTTCGTGTAAAGGGTGGTGGGATGTATCTGTATGTAGTCGATGTTAAGGAGCTTTATTCCGTACTTCAGGGCAAGCGCGAGCGCGTCGCCGGTCAGATGTCGGTAGTTTGTCGAATGCTTGAAAAGACCGCCTATACCGCCCGTTGCAAGCACGGTGTAGTCTGCGGATATTGCGTAATACTCCCCGTCCTTTGTGTGACCGACTATTCCGTGGCACTCTCCCTCTCTTACGATAAGGTCTACCATCGTATAGTTTTCGATTATCTCTATATTTTTCCTCGCCCTTGCGGTCTCGAGAAGATGAGAGGTAATTTCCTTTCCCGTCTCGTCCTCGTGAAAGAGGATACGCGGCTTCGAGTGTGCGCCCTCACGGGTGTAGGTGAACTCCCTGCCGTTTTTCTCAAATCGCACGCCAAAGGAAACGAGGTCCTCGATAACCTCTCTTGAGGAGCGAATCATAATATCGACCGACTCGGGGTCGTTCTCGTAGTGTCCTGCGCGCATTGTGTCCTCGTAAAAGGAGCTGTAATCGGCCTCGTCGCGCAATACGCAGATTCCGCCCTGCGCAAGATAGGAATCGCTCTTCGGTGCTTCGTTTTTGGTAACTATGGTAATTTTCTTTTCTCTCGGCAAATTGAGCGCGCAGTAAAGACCCCCCACGCCGGAGCCGACTATTAAGATATCCGTTTTCATATTATTTCCTTTATTTTGCAAGCTCGAGCATTTTCTCAAGCGGAAGAAGCGCCGCCTCGGCAACGCGCTCATCTACCCTTATCTCTCCCTCTCCCGTCTCTAAAACGCGGATTACGCCCTCAAGAGTATTAAGCTTCATATCGGTGCAGGTCGGGCGCGTTTTCGGGAAGTAGAATTTCTTCTCGGGGCTGTCGAAGGAAAGCTTTGCAAGAACGCCTTCCTCGGTGCAGATTATAAATTCGCGAGCCTCGCTCCTCTTTGCATAGGCAATGATGTCTGCGGTACTGCCTATAAACTCCGAGACCTCGAGAATTTCCCTCTCGCACTCGGGGTGCGAAAGCACCGGCACTCCGGGGTGCTCCTTCACAAGAGAGTCAAGCTCGTCTCTCGAAATTTTCGCGTGGATAGGACAGCAGCCGTCGTTAAGTATAACGTTCTTCTCGGGTACGGATTCCTTGACGAACGCGCCGAGGTTTTTATCAGGAATAAAGAATATATTCTTCGCACCGATTTCTCTGACTATCTTAAGGGCGTTCGACGAGGTTACGCACACGTCGCTCTTAGCCTTAAGCTCCGCCGAGGAATTGATGTAGCAGACGACCGCAAGGTCGGGGTACTCCGCTCTCATTCTCTCTATCACGCCCTCGCGCACCATATGCGCCATCGGGCAGTCGGCACTAGGGTCGGGCATCAGGACGCGCTTTTTGGGGTTGAGTATCTTCGCGCTTTCGCCCATAAAGTAGACTCCGGCAAAAACTATCGTATCGGCGGCACTTTCCTTCGCCACCTTTGCAAGATAGAAGGAGTCTCCGACGAAATCGGCAACCTCCTGAACCTCGGCAGGCGCGTAATAGTGTGCAAGAATAACGGCGTTCTTTTCTTCTTTAAGCTCGGCAATCCTTCTTTTCAGATCTTCTTTCATATGACTTTACCGTCCGTAAACTTATTAGCCCGTATATTTTAGCACAAAGCTTCACATCTGTCAAGTTATCTGTCAAATTTTCTTAAAATAAAAGAGGCGGAGAATTTGCTCTCCGCCTCGAAATCAGTGTTACAAGAAATTCATTTAACCTCAAACGCCGCGTAATCGTAGCCGTGCAGCTTCTTCTCAAAGTAGACGGTGTTACCCTCTATTCTCGCCTCGCAGTTTACGCATTTCACGATTTCCTTATACTCTCCGTCGAGCTTGAACTCGGGTCTTATTACGTCGTCAAGATGAATGTTGGCAAGGAAGACCGAGAGCGAGCCGTCCTCACCGCGCTTGGTGAGAGTATAGAGGCTCGGGTTCTTGTAGGAAACGCAGGGCAAGGGCACGCCGGCAATCCATTCCACAGCGTCCATAAGATGCTTTTGTCTATAATAGTTGTTGATGAAATTCTTCTTTTCTTCCGCGAGATATCCGTCGTAGCCAAGAACGAAGAAGCGCTGACCATTTTCGTTCTCGTATCGGTAAGAGGAGACCTCTCCCGAGGGAGAAAGACGGGTAATTACCTCGGCGCCGTCCTTTACCCGAAGAGCAACGAGCGAGCCGTTGTCTATATTCGGAATAGCGTCGTCCTCGGCAACGTAATACTCTCCGTAAGAGCGAGTGTATTCGCCCGAAACGTAGCCCGTGTCAACTCCGCGCTCTGCGAGTATTCTCGCGGCAGGAGCGTCAAGGAGCGCACCGCGTCCGAGCTCGTCAAGATTAAAGCTTCTTGCATTCTCGCCAAGAAGCATAACGGGGTATCCCGTATCCTCAAAGCAGGTGGGTATGCTGTTCTTTGCGAGCATATCGACCGACGAGCAGTTTGCCGTTCTCATCATCTTTATCTCAATGTCGGGAAAAAGTCTGTCAGGCAGCTCCCAATCGCGTATCTTGTGGACAGCGTTATAGACTCTGACGCCCACCGCGCGCTTGCCGTCGAACATCTCCATAAGCTCACGGCGCACGGGCATAGACTCCTCGTATCTATCGAGGTAGCCAGTCTCGTAGAGGGGCTTCTGGTAATAGTCCACTATGTAGTTGAGCTCTCCGTCGCCGCCGCCCGAGGCAACGAGCGCGTAGTTCATAAGCTCGAGCTGCTTTGACGAGCAGGAATGGTTATATCTCGGACGGGGATAAACGTCGCCCTCAGAGAAGCACTCGAGCCCCTCCTTGCCGAAAATATCGAAGAAGTTTCTCGACATCTCAATAGAGCGAGTCACGTCGAGGAAGGAATACGCCGCACCGCAGACTCTCGTAAAGGGCTTGTTCTTACCTGCAAGAATTTTTGCAAGCCTTACGTTATCCGTTCCCGAGAGGTCACAGTTCTCCTGATTGGTGCAAACGCCCATTCTGATATTCGGGTTTACCTCGTCAACGGCGGCTCTCGCCCCCTTTGCGAAAAGCTCAAGGCCGTATCCGAGACCGTTCATCCAAGCCTCGCGGTACTTGTTCCTCTTACCCGTAAAGACAAGGCGCTCAAACTCGGCGGTATCAACCTTCTCGCCAAGCTCCTTTTCAAAAAGAGCGAGGTGCTTATCGCAAAAGCAGCCCATTCTGTAACCCGAGCGAGAATCCATACGGAAGTCGTCGTCGAACATAATAATGTCGGGGCCGAAGGAGGCTACGTACTTTAGCCCCTCGTAATAATCCTTCCTGAATTTCTCGTCAAGAGGACAGATACCGTGCTCTGCAACGTTGCCGTCAACGCCCTTTATAGAGGTATAGCTCCCAAGCTGCTCTGCGCATTCGGCTCTGAATCCAACGAGAAAATCTCCGTGACCGAAGCCGCCGAGCCAGACTCCGACCTCAAATCCGTTGTCCTTGAAGAATTTCACCGCGTAACGGAAGTCCTCCTCGCGATTTTCTATCTCGTTATCGCCAAAATAAATTTCGCCCACTCCGCAAAGAAAGACTCTCTTTACCTCACACGCACGGAGCTGCTCAAGATAAACGGGCAGGCTCTCCCTGTTAACGGTCCTGAACACTATCGGTACTGCATGTATTTTCATTTTGCCCTCCGAATTTCTGACGTTAATAAAAACCTTTTTAACATCGCGCCTCTCGCCCTCGCGCAATGCACGTGCGACGGTAAAGGTTGTGCGCTTATGCTCGAATTATACACGCTTTATCTGCAAAAATCAATATCCCGAGGCAACATTTTAACGCATTCTCTGTTCGTTTTGGAAATGGATTTTAAGCCGAAGCCGAAAAAGCGTGCCAGAATTTGTTTTTTCGGCAAAGCTAGATAGAGGGGCGACGGGAGCTTTTGAAAGAAAAAATGCACGCTTTTGTAAACCCAAGCGTGCATTTTCTGATATTTTGGGATTATTTTCCGTGAACTACCGCGTTAAGAACGGCGGCGTCCGAAAGGAAGCTTGCCGCAAGTCCGCCCTTGCAGAACTCGGCCATAAAGGCAGGCGAATCTGTAACAGACGCAATTTTCGCCTTATATTTCTGCCATCTCTCGGGGCCGTCTGCATAACCGAGGAGCTCCTGCTTTCTCTCTATGTAATTGAATACGTGAACGTTAACGAGATAAGGAAGAACGAGGTCCATATCGGCAAGGTTATCCTCAATAGAGCGGCCTATTATCTCCTGCCAGTAGAGGCGCACGTTGTCCATTCCAACGTCCTCGATAAAGGCTACCGCGTCATGGGCGGTGGCGGTTATGCTGTGTCCGTGATATTCGAGGGCAACGGTAATGCCCCGCTTTGCCGCGAGCGCTCCGACGTCCTTCATCTCTCGCACGAGCATAGCGTATTCCTCGGGAAGAAGCTCGGCTCTCTCCTTCTTTCCGCCCCAGATTCTTATAACTTTTGTGTTCATAGCGACGGCTGCATCAACGTAAGGAGTAAAGTCTATTCCCTCTCCGAGATAGAAATAAGAGCCGTAGGAAATAACCGAAAGTCCTGCATCTACGGTCTTGTGCGCTACTCTCCTTGCGTTCTCAACGTCGGTCTCGGGAACGTGTACGTCCGAGCCCCACTCTATTCCGTCCACACCCGAACGGGAGGCAAGCTCTATCACCGCGTCAACCGA
>JAZOMD010000191.1:0-3061 GCA_045653745.1 Eubacteriales bacterium
GTACATAATCGCCTCGGCTATCTGGTCCTCGCCTACGCGCTCCTCACCGTCAAGGTCGGCAATAGTTCTTGCCACTCTTAAAATCCTGTCGTGCCCTCTTGCGGAGAGGCCGAGCTTCGAGAACGCCTCGCGCAGAAGCTCCGAGCCTGCGTCGGTCGGAGTGCAGTATTTTCGGAAAAGCTCGGTGGACATTCTCGCGTTGAGAATTCCCACGGGGTCGCCGCCCCTGCGCAGTCTTTCATCGGTGAACCTTCGCGCTTCGTTTACCCTCTTTCTTATCTCACCAGAGGGCTCGCCGGGCTCTTTTTTGCCCGAAATCTCGTCGTAGGTAACGGCAGGAAGCTCTATTTCTATGTCGATGCGGTCAAGAAGGGGACCGCTAACCTTTTCAAGATATTTCGCAATTGCCTGCGGAGTGCAGGTGCATTTTCTCGTCGGGTCGCCAAAGTATCCGCAACGGCAGGGGTTCATTGCCGCCACGAGCATAAACTCGGCAGGATAGGTAATCTTTGCCGCCGCGCGTGTAACCGTAACCGTGCCGTCCTCGAGGGGCTGACGCAGGGACTCGGTAACGCTCTTTGGAAACTCGGGCAGCTCGTCGAGGAAAAGAACGCCGTTATGTGAGAGCGATATTTCACCCGGGCGCGGAATTACTCCGCCGCCAACGAGACCTGCAACGCTCATCGTATGGTGCGGAGAACGGAAGGGACGCTCGGTTGCGAGGCTCTTTTTAAGACAGCCCGTCACCGACTGAAGCTTCGTTACCGAAAGCGCTTCCTCAAACGTCATATCGGGAAGTATGCCCGAGAGCCTCTTTGCAAGCATAGATTTGCCTGCACCGGGTGGGCCAATCATAAGCACGTTATGGCCGCCTGCCGCCGCTATCTCGAGCGCGCGCTTCGCCTTATACTGACCGCGTACGTCGGAAAAGTCGAGCTCTCCCTCGTGGCGCGTGAGGTCGAAGATGCCGGGGTCGGGCACTCTCTCCTCTATTAAAGACTCTCCCGAAAGATGCGCGACAAGCTCACGAAGGGAGCGCACGGGATAAACGCGCACACCGCGCGTGACCGCCGCCTCGTCGGCGTTATCGTACGGCACGAAGACTTTCGAAAACCCTGCGTCTCTTGCGGCTATTACCATCGGCAAGACTCCGTGCACGGGGCGCACCTCTCCCGAGAGCGAGAGCTCTCCGAGGAAAAGACTCGATGAAAGGTCTGCTTCTTCGGGTATAACTCCGTCGCACCTAAGAATGGCAAGGCTTATTGCAAGGTCGAAGCCCGAGCCCTCTTTTTTTATGTCCGCAGGGGCAAGATTTATCATTATTTCGAGAGGCGGAAACATAAATCCGCTGTTCTCACACGCAGAGCGCACCCTGTCCTTTGCCTCTTTTACAGCCGTGTCGGGAAGTCCGACAAGCTCGAAGCGCGGTATTCTGTTCCACGCACTGCATTCAACCGTAACGGGGAATCCTTCTATGCCAAAAACTCCTGCACTGTAAACTTTAGATAGCATAATTACTCCAAAAGACGGTATTTTTCAAATTGCCAAGGAATATTACTTGCAGAAATTTTCTATGTAATTGTCTATTCCTGCCCTGATAACCTCTATCGCCTTATCTCTGCCGCTGACCTCGTTTACAGCAGTCGTCTTATTCTCGAGGTTCTTATATACGCTGAAGAAGTGGCGCATCTCGTCAAAGATATGCACGGGCAGTGTATCTATATCGGTGTACTGATTGTAGGTGGGGTCGTTAAACGGAATAGCGATTATCTTCTCGTCGAATCTGCCGTTATCAATCATAGATATAACGCCTATCGGATAAGCCCTCACGAGCGTCATCGGCTCTATCGGCTCGCTGCAAAGAAGGAGCACGTCGAGGGGGTCGTTATCGTCGCCGTAGGTACGCGGAATAAATCCGTAGTTTGCAGGATAGTGAGTAGAGGTGTAGAGTATTCTGTCGAGCATAAGAAAGCCGGTTTCCTTATCGAGCTCATACTTCTTCTTGCTTCCCTTCGAAATCTCTATTACCGCCATAAAATCCTCGGCGGAAATCCTTTTCGGTGAAATATCGTGCCAGATGTTTGACATAGTTTTTTCCTTTCGTAAGCCGTAAAAACGGCAGTTGTTATTTTAGTTTTCTTTGCCGCGTTGCTCTCCGTCTGCGCACGCGAGGCTCTTTATTACCTCGCCTGCGATTATAAGCCCCATAACCGACGGAACGAAGGAGACGCTTGCAGGCAGCCTCTCGCCCGAGGTGTGCGGCTCTTCCTTTGAATAAACCACCTTAAGGTGATTTATCCCCCTTTTCCGCAGTGCCACGCGCACCGCACGCGCAAGAGGACACACGCTGGTCTTGGAAATATCCGCAACCTCGAAGCGCGTCGGGTCGAGCTTGTTCCCTGCACCCATTGCCGAAATTATCGGAATTTCCTTTTCCTTTGCAAGCGAGATAAGAAGGACCTTTGTGGAAAGCGAATCTATCGCGTCTATAATATAGTCAACGCCCGAGAGGTCTATTTGTGCCGCGGTATCTTCAGAGAAAAAGAGATTCAAGGTATCAATCCGAGCCTCGGGATTTATGTCAAGCACTCTTTCCCGCATCACCTCGGTCTTGTATCTGCCGACGGTGCTCTCGGTAGCTATAATCTGCCTGTTTATGTTAGACACCGAAACGGTATCCGAGTCGATAAGAAGAAGCGAGCCGACTCCCGACCGCGCAAGCGCCTCAACGGCGTATCCGCCGACGCCGCCGACGCCAAACACCGCAACGCGAGCTCTGCCAAGCCTCTCTATTCCCCCTCTGCCGAGAAGCATTCCCCTTCGAACCGCTCTACCCTCTTTCAAAGCGCACCTCTTTTGTAGCCTGATTTTCGCCCCTCAAACGGGCAAACTTCTTTTAATAATTATATAACACGGTGCGCGTGTTGTCAAGAGAGGAGATGAATTTTGAATTTTTCGCGCCCCCCCTTGATTTGTACCGCTCCGTTTGGTATAATTGATTTGTCAAACAAACTAAAGGAATTTTTAATTATGCACCTTACTCTTGTTGCAACCTGCCTTT
>JAZOMD010000192.1:0-15819 GCA_045653745.1 Eubacteriales bacterium
GTGAACTGATATTTGGAATCAAGATGCCCACCGAGCAAAATCACGTTGAAGCTGGAGTAGAGCGCGGCCTCTGTGGCGTTTTGCACGGAGTTTGTTACAATACTGATGTTTTGCTTTCCCTTGATGGCGCGCAGAACGTAGGTGAGGGTAGTGCCGGCATTCATGAAAATGGTGTCGTTGTCCTCTATAAATTCGGCGGCGAGCTCTGCAAGAGCGCGCTTTGCCGGAGCGTTGGTTTTGTAACGCTCGCTAAGATCCATATTGACGTATAGCTTATTAAGACCTACCGCACCGCCGTGAACTCTTTTCAGCTGCCCCTCGGCTTCAAGCGCCTCGAGATCCTTTCGGACGGTAACCTCCGATATTCCGAATTCCTCGCTGAGGTCGGTAACTCTGACGCGTCCGCTTTCGTGAATTTTTGCAATAATACTTTCTCTGCGTCCTTCGGTTGTGAAATCCATATATTCCTCCGGATAGTTTTGTATTTACCCATATTATAACATAAAATATTTTTTTGCGCAAGTATTAAATAAAATATTGTCAAGCTATTGACAAAGGGATATAAATGTGGTATGATAGACTTGATGCATACTGTAATCAAATATAAAACGAAAGCGAAACGAAACCTTTCGTAAAAAGGAGAAAAAATGCTTAAAGACTACAAAATCAAAGCTCCCTATTTCGAGATAGGCCCTAAGTGCTTTATGTGGGGAGAGCGCATGCTTAAGCTTGCGAAGGCGGTGGACAAGATCGCTATGAAGTATGACCTCGACGTTATACTTACCCCTCAGTACACCGACATCCGTCTTCTTGCGGAGAACACCGAAAGAGTACATATCTATGCACAGCATATGGATTCGCTTGTTCCCGGCAGAGGTCTTGGCTCGGTTCTTCCCGAGGCTATCAAGGAAGCCGGCGCTGTTGGCGTAATGCTTAACCACGCAGAGAAGAAGCTCACCCTTGACGAAATCAAGGCGGCTATCGCGCGTGCAGACGAGGTTGGTCTTGCGACCATCGTATGTGCAGACTCCGTTGAGGAGATAAGACAGGTTGCGCTTCTTGCGCCCAACCTCATAGTTGCAGAGCCCACCGAGCTTATCGGTACGGGTGTTGCAAGCGATATGGGCTACGTACGCGATACCATCAAAGCAGTACGCGAGATAAATCCCGATATTATGGTTCTTCAGGGTGCCGGCATTTCCGGTCCCGACGACGTTGCAAACGTTATCCGCGCAGGTGCGCAGGCTACCGGCTGCACCAGCGGCGTTATGAAGGCTGCTGATCCCGAGGCTGCTGCCGAGGAGATGCTTTACACCCTCAGAAAGACCTGGGATGAGGTAAACGGCAAATGAGTAATTTCGTAGAGATGGGTCTTGCCGCTTTTGCTACCGAGAGTGAGTCCATTCTCGAAACCGCAAAGTCGGTTGATCCGAAGGAGTTTGAGCGTGCCGTAATCGCTCTTGCAAATGCCGAGAGAATCGGTGCTGCAGGCTGCGGACATTCCGGTATCGCTTGCCAGCATTTCACTCACCTTATGTGCTGCGTGGACAGACCTGCCCGTTTCATATATCCTTCCGAGGCAGTACACGGCGGTCTTGGCTACGTTCAGAAGGGCGACGTTCTTCTCTGGGCTTCGAGAGGCGGAAAGACCGATGAGCTTATCGCTATCGTAGACGTTGCAAAGAAGAAGGGAGCTACCATCATAGGAGTTACCGAGAATGTAGCGTCTCCTCTTGCTTCGGTTTCGGACATCATTCTTAAGATGACCGTTACCAAGGAGTGTGACAAGTACAACTGTCAGGGAACTACCAGCTTTGCAGTAACCGTTGCTATATTTGACGCCCTTCAGGCAGCAGTGCTTGAGTATACGGGTTACAGCAACGAAACCTTTGCTCTTATCCATCCGGGCGGAGCAGTAGGAAAAAGACTTAATAACAAATAATAAATAATTTTTATACAAAAGGAGAACAAAAAAATGGAATTCAAGGTTTATCAGAAAGAGCTTGAGCTTCAGTCCAGAGGTTGGATCCCCACCTTCCACGATATCTCTAAGGAGATTATGGAGATTGTTAAGGCATCGGGCGTAAAGAACGGCACCGTTTGCATCGCATCTCACCACACTACTTGCTCGGTTATGGTTCAGGAGTGCTCTCACGACATCGATACTTTCGATCTCGAGTACCTTCAGCACGACCTTCTCGACATAATGAGAAAGCTTATCCCCGATTACACCAACGAGGGTGACTACCGTCATCCCGGTCCGGTTCACGCTCAGTTCGGCAGATACGTAAACGAGCCCGGTAACTACACCTCTATGAACACCGACGGTCACCTTCGCTCTGTATTCTTCGGCAGAAGCGAGACTATGACTATCAAGGACGGTATCCTTGACGGCGGTGAGTTCGCTCACATCTACTTCATCGACTGGGACCACGTACGTGCACGTCGCCGTCAGGTAAACGTAACCGTTATGGGTACTACCGAGGACGTTGAGGACAGAAAGTACAACGGCGGCGAGGTTATCAATACTCTTCGCAAGTTCACCGACGAGGAGAAGGCATACGATATTCACTACGACCTTCAGCTTAAGAGATAATTGTCCAAATGCGCATAATTCTTGATACTGCAAATTTAAAGGATATAGAGTACTTCAATACCTATTATCCGATTGAAGGCGTTACTACCAACCCCACCATTCTCTCCAGAGAGGGTGGCAACGTGGTAGAGCAGCTTCTTAACATAAGAAAAATCATTGGAAACGAAAAGGAGCTTCACGTACAGACCATCGAGACCGAGTACGAGAGACTTATTGAAGAATCTCTTGCAATAGTCGATCTTTTTGGCGAGAATACTATCGTGAAAATTCCTATTACCGACGTGGCACTGCGCGTAACCAAGTATCTTTCCGAAAGAGGTATCAGAGTTACCGTTACCGCCGTGCTTACTGCGGCGCAGGCTATGCTTGCATCCAACGCAGGTGCGACATACGTTGCTCCTTACATAAGCCGATCGGAGAATCTCTGTGCAGACGGCGTTGGTACTGTTTCCGATATTGCAAAAATTTTCAGTGCGGCAGGCTCGAAAACTCAGATTCTTGCCGCAAGCTTCAAGACGGCGAAGGAGGTTCTCGACGTAGCCGTCGAGGGCTGCCACGCAGCGACCATAGGTGCGGATATTATGAGAATGCTTATATCCCATACCACCACCGATACCTCTATCGCGGGCTTTGCGCGCGATTGGATAAAGGCATTCGGTCCCGAGTCGCTTCTTGAGCAAATTCAAAAATACAAAGTAAAGGAGTAAAGCTATGGCAACACTTGTGATTATGCCCCGTCAGGGACAGAGTGTTGAAAGCTGTATTATTACCGCTTTTAATAAGAAGGTAGGCGATACCGTAGAGAAGGGCGACGTGCTTTTCTCTTACGAGACCGATAAGTCTTCCTTCGAAGAGCCCGCACCCGAGGCGGGTAAAATACTTGCAATTTTCAGAGAGGAGGGTGACGACGTTCCTTGTCTTGAAAACGTTCTTGTTAGCGGACAGGATGGCGAGGACATCTCTGCGTTTGTTCCCAAGGCAGAGGAAGCTCCTGCGGCTGCTGCAGCCCCCGAAGTTAAGGAAGCTGCTCCCGTTTCTGCGGCACCTGCTGCTGTAGAGGCTGCTCCCGTAGTTACCGAGGGCGTTGGCTCTATCTCTCCCCGTGCAAAAATTCTTGCAGAAAAGACCGGAGCTGACCTTCTTAAGGCTTCTCCCACCGGCCCTAACGGCAGAATTATCGAAAGAGACGTTCAGGCACTCGTTGATGCAGGCCTCACCGTTTCTCCTGCTGCCCGTGCAGCATATACCGAGCCCGTTGCAGGCTCCGGCATCAACGGCAAGGTTGTTCTCGGCGATCTCAACGCACCCGTAGCAGCCGAAGCTCCCGTTGCAGCAGCTGCAGCACCTGTTGCTGCTTACGAGGATGTAAAGCTTTCCAACGTAAGAAAGGTTATTGCACGCTCTATGCACGCATCTCTTTCCAGCATGGCACAGCTTACCCTCAATTCTTCCTTCGATGCTACCAAGCTTCTTGCTCTCCGTGCTTCGCTTAAGGCAGGCGCAGAGAAGCTCGGTCTTGCTAACATCACTCTTAACGATATGGTTCTTTACGCTGTATCGAGAGTTCTTCTTTCTCACAAGGATCTCAACGCTCATTTCTATGACGACTATATGAGATACTTCAAGAACGTAAACCTCGGTATCGCGGTAGATACCGACAGAGGACTTCTCGTTCCTACCGTATTCGGTGCAGAGAAGCTTACTCTTAACGAGCTTTCGAGAGCGGCTAAGACCGTTATCACCGAGGCTCAGTCGGGAACTATCAGCCCCGATAAGCTCAAGGATGCTACCTTCACGATTACCAACCTCGGTTCTCTTGGCATCGAGAGCTTCACTCCCGTTATCAATCCTCCTCAAACCGGTATTCTCGGTGTAGATACTATCACCAGAAGAATCAAGGAAGTAAACGGCGAGGACGTTACCTATCCTGCAATGGGACTTTCTCTTACGTTTGACCACAGAGCGCTCGACGGTGCTCCTGCGGCTCGTTTCCTCAAGGATCTTTGCTTTGCACTTGAGAATTTTGATCTTCTTTTGGCTAAGTAAGGAGGAAATCACTAATGTATGATCTTATAATTCTCGGCGGAGGCCCTGCAGGCTATAATGCGGCAGAGCGTGCCGGACACGCAGGTCTCAAGACCCTCGTTATCGAGGAGAGAGCACTCGGCGGTGTTTGCCTTAACGAGGGCTGTATCCCCACTAAAACTCTTCTTTATTCCGCTAAAATCTATGATTACGCAAAGCACGGCAAGGATTACGGTGTAACCTTCGGCTCTGCATCTATCGACCACGCTTTTGTTGTTGCACGTAAGAACAAGGTTGTAAAGCAGCTTGTATCCGGCGTTGGCGCAAAGCTTAAGAAGGCTGGCGTAGAGGTTGTATCCGCTACCGCTACCATCAAGGAGAGAAATGCAGAGGGCTTTGTAATCGTTGCAGGCGATAAGGAGTACGTAGGAAAGCAGGTTCTTATTTGCACCGGCTCATCTCCTGCACTTCCTCCCATCGACGGACTTAAGGACTCTCTTGCATCCGGATTTGCACTTACCAACCGTGAGGTTCTTGCCCTCGATAAGATTCCTGCTACCATCGTACTAGTAGGCGGCGTTGTTATCGGTCTTGAGATGGCATCCTACTTCAACTCCGTAGGCTCTAAGGTGTACGTTGTTGAGATGATGGATCACATCGCAGGTCCTGTTGACCGTGAGATTTCCACCCTTCTTCAGAAGGAGTATGCTTCTCGCGGCGTTGAGTTTATTCTCGGTGCGAAGGTTACTTCCATCAAGGATAAGGCTGTTACGTACGAGAAGGACGGCAAGAGCGTTAAGCTCGACGCTGATTACGCACTTGTTTCCATCGGCCGCCGTGCAAGAACTGCAGGTCTTGGCTGTGAGAACATCGGCCTTAAGCTCGAGAGAGGCGCTATCGTTACCAACGAGTTCGGTAAGACCAACGTTCCCGGCGTTTGGGCTGCAGGTGACGTAAACGGCAAGTCTATGCTCGCTCACACCGCATACCGCGAGGGTGAGGTTTGCATAAACAATATCCTTGGCAAGAAGGATAGAATTAACTACAACTCCATTCCCTCGGTTATTTATACCAATCCCGAGGTTGCTTCGGTTGGTGAGACCACCGAGAGCGTAAAAGAGAAGGGACTTGATGCATCGGTTGAGACCGTTACTCTTAAGTATAGCGGACGCTATATTGCAGAGAACGAGCATGCAAACGGCATACTCAAGATAATCACCGACAACAAGCATCACAACATAATCGGCCTTCATATGATAGGCAGCTATGCCTCCGAGATAATCTACGGCGCGGCTATGATGGTAGAGACCGAGATGCGCGTTACCGACGTGCAGAAGCTCGTCTTCCCTCATCCTACCGTTTGTGAGGTTATCAGAGAAGCTATGTTTATGGAATAATTTTGTAAAGGAGAAATACAATGCCTAAAAGTCAATACGTAGATCCCGCCAGAGCCTTTGAGTCCGGCGTAATTCATTTCGAGGACATTCCCGTATGCCAGTACAACAAGACTCTTGCAGAGGAGAAGAAAATTTACACTAAGGACGACTTCCTTCGTATCTATCGTGATATGGCTATCATTCGCGAGTTCGAGACGATGCTTAACGAGGTCAAGGTTAAGAGCGAGTACAACGGTGTTAAGTACAACAACCCCGGTCCTGCTCACCTTTCCATAGGTCAGGAGGCTTCCGCAGTAGGTGAGGCTTACTGCCTTGACATCAACGACTTTTCCTTCGGTTCTCACCGTAGCCACGGCGAGATTCTTGCAAAGGGACTTTCTTCCATCTATAAGCTCGACGAGAAGGAGCTTTACGACATAATGAAGGAATTTCTTGACGGTTCCGTTCTTTCTGTTGTTGAAAAGCACATGAACGCAGGCGGCAACGTTAAGGAGCTTGCTATCAACTTCCTTCTTTACGGTGCTCTTGCAGAGATCTTCGCTCGTAAGACCGGCTTTAACCGCGGTCTCGGCGGCTCGATGCACGCATTCTTCATTCCCTTCGGTCTTATGCCCAACAACGCTATCGTTGGTGCAAGTGCTCCCATAGCACTCGGTGCAGCTCTTTACAAGCGCTCCAACCATAAGCCCGGTATCATCATTTCCAACTGCGGAGACGGTGCAACCGGTAGAGGACCCGTTCTTGAGGCTCTCAACTTCGCATCTATGGATCAGATCACCAAGCTTTGGGGTATGGACGGTAAGTATTCCGACGGCGGAATGCCCATACTCTTCAACGTATTCAACAACCACTACGGCATGGGTGGTCAGACTCGCGGTGAGACGATGGGCTTTGATATGGTTGCTCGTCTTGGCGCAGGCTTCAATCCCAGCCAGATGCACGCAGAGAGAGTAAACGGCTACGATCCTCTTGCTGTTATTGATGCAGTTACCAGAAAGAAGCAGCTTCTTCTTGAGGGTAAGGGTCCCGCACTTCTTGACGTTGTTACATACCGTGTATCCGGTCACTCTCCCTCCGACTCTTCTACCTACCGTACTCAGGAGGAGATTGATGCTTGGAAGGCAGCAGATCCCATTCTTGCGTTCAGAAGCAAGCTCATCAAGGGCAAGCTCGCAACCGAGAATGAGATTGCAAAGCTTCACGAGGATATCACCGCTCGTATGACCGAGATCATGAAGCTCGCTATCAACGACGATATTTCTCCCAGAATGGATCTTAACAAGGAGCCTGATGCTATTTCTTCCATCATGTTCTCTAACCAGAAGGTAGTAAGCATGGAGCCCGATCGCGAGCCCGATATGCTTCTTCCTAAGGAGGAGTGCCCCAGAGTTAAGGAAATCAAGGGTAAGATCCGTACTGCAACCGATGCAGCAGGTAAGCCCGTTTCCAAGATGAAGATGTACAACATCTGCGACGGTCTCTTTGAGCCGATCATCGACAAGTTCTATGACGATCCCACTCTTATCGCTTACGGTGAGGATAACCGTGACTGGGGTGGCGCATTCGGTGTATACAAGAAGATGACCGAGGCTGTTCCTTACCACAGATTCTTCAACTCTCCCATTTCCGAGTCTGCTATCGTTGGCTCTGCCGTTGGTTATGCAATGTGTGGCGGCCGTGCAATAGTAGAGCTTATGTACGCTGACTTTATCGGTTGTGCAGGCGACGAGATCTTCAACCAGATGGCTAAGTGGCAGGCGATGAGTGCAGGTATTCTTAAGATGCCCATCACCCTCCGCGTTTCCGTTGGTTCGAAGTACGGCGCACAGCACTCTCAGGACTGGACTGCGATCTGCTCGCATATCCCCGGCCTTAAGGTTGTATTCCCCGCAACTCCCGCTGATGCAAAGGGTCTTATGACCTCTGCTCTTGACGGCTCCGACCCCGTTGTATTCTTTGAGTCTCAGAGAATTTACGGTATAGGTGAGGAGTTTATGAAGGACGGTGTTCCCGAGGGACACTACGAGATCCCCTTCGGCGAGCCCGATATCAAGAGAGCAGGTAAGGACGTTACCATTCTTACCATCGGTGCAGTTCTTTACAGAGCACTCGAGGCTGCAAAGATCCTTGAAGAGAAGTACGGCGTATCCGCAGAAATTATCGACGCACGTTCGATCGTACCCTTCAATTACGAGAAGGTTATCGAGTCGGTTAAGAAGACCGGTAAGATCCTCCTTGTAGGTGATGCTTGTGAGCGTAACTCCGTAATGAGAGATATGGCTTCCAACATTACCGAAATGTGCTTCGACTACCTTGACGGTCCTCCCGTAGTAGTTGGCTCTCGTAACTGGATCACTCCTGCATACGAGCTTGAGAAGAGCTTCTTCCCGCAGGCAGATTGGATTATCGACGCTCACCACGAGAAGATTATGCCTCTCGCAGGTCACGTTCCCGCAAACAACTTTACCGATATCGAGAAGGTTGAGCGCGCTAAAGCAGGTCTTTAATTCTAATTAAACTTTACTTTTACGCACATCGGGCAAATTTTTTGCCCGATGTGTACTTATAATGATTATGAAATTTTTGGAACTTAAATCTAACGATCCGTATTATAATCTTGCAGTCGAAGAATATCTCTTCGACAATTCATCTGAAGACGTTTTTATGCTTTGGCAAAATGAGCCTACCGTAGTTATAGGTAAGAATCAGAATGCTTATGCCGAGGTGAAAATTGACGAGGCGAAAAAGCACGGTGTACATATTGTGCGTCGTATTACCGGCGGCGGTGCTGTATATCACGATCTTGGAAACCTCAACTACACATTTATTTCGGTTGACTCCAAAGGTGGTATTGATTTTGCACGATTTACTTCGCCCGTTATTGCCGCGTTACGCTCAATGGGCGTAGATGCCGCGCTTGGCGGAAGAAACGATATCGAGGTTTCAGGAAGAAAGATTTCAGGAAATGCACAGTGCAAAAGAGGTAATCGAGTTCTTCACCACGGTACGCTTCTTTTTGATTCAGATCTTGCATTTTTGTCGGGCATTTTGTCTGTTGATGAAGAAAAAATCAGTGCAAAAGCCATTAAATCGACTCGAGCAAGAGTTGCTAATATAAAGGAACTAGTGCCGTCCTTGGCTAATGTGCGTGATTTTATATCGCTGATTTCGGAACACGTAGTACGTGAGTTTTCTGCTAAGACAATAACACTTGAGGATAATCCCGAAATAGAAAGGCTCTGGAAGAGAAACGCATCCGATGAATGGCTTTTCCCGAGTGGAAGTTATCTTTCCACGTATAGTGTGAAAAAGCAAAAAAGATACCCCTTCGGTGTTGTCGAAGTGTATCTTGATATGTCGAATGATATTATTAAAGGTGTAAAAATCTGCGGCGACTTTTTCGGTAATCGAGATGTTCGTGACTTGGAAAACGCTTTGCAAGGCAAAAAGTTGGACTGCTTATGCGATGCAATCTCTACATTTAATATTAATGAATATATTTTTGGAATGACTAATGAAGAGTTTGTAAGTCATATACTGGTTTAAATTGTTTGTTAAGGCTCTTTTGAAAAAACAAAAGCGACGGAATTCCGTCGCTTTTGTTTTTTAGCTTTATTAGCCAAGCTTAGCGTAGTTTACCTTGATGCCAGGGCCCATCGTGGTTGCGATAACGCAGCTCTTGATGTACTGACCCTTTGCAGCAGCGGGCTTAGCCTTGATAACAGCACCTACGAGGGTGTTGAAGTTCTCAGCAAGCTTCTCTGCGCCGAAGGAAGCCTTTCCGATAGGGCAGTGGATGATGTTGGTCTTATCAAGTCGATACTCGATCTTACCTGCCTTAGCCTCGGTAACAGCCTTAGCAACGTCGGGGGTAACGGTTCCTGCCTTGGGGTTAGGCATAAGGCCCTTAGGACCAAGCACCTTACCGAGACGTCCGATAACACCCATCATGTCAGGGCTTGCGATAACAACGTCGAAATCGAACCAGTTCTCAGCAGTGATCTTCTGAACCATATCCTCAGCACCAACAAAGTCAGCGCCTGCAGCCTTAGCAGCCTCAGCCTTGTCGCCACGAGCAAATACAAGGGTTCTAACAGTCTTACCGGTGCCGTTAGGAAGAACTATTGCACCTCTTACCTGCTGGTCAGCGTGACGGGAGTCAACACCGAGTCTTATGTGAATTTCAACGGTCTCGTCGAATTTTGCCTTTGCGGTCTGGCATACGAGAGCAACTGCCTCGTCTACGTCGTAGGGCTTCGACTTGTCGATAAGCTCAACGCTCTGATTATACTTCTTTCCGAATTTAGCCATCGTTAGTTACCTCCTATCACTCTTCTACGGTAACGCCCATGCTACGAGCGGTACCAGCCACCATGCTCATAGCAGCCTCGATAGAAGCAGCGTTGAGGTCGGGCATCTTGGTTTCAGCAATCTTGCGAACCTGCTCTTTGGTGAGGGTCGCAACCTTGGTCTTGTTGGGAACAGCGGAAGCAGTCTCGATGCCGCAAGCCTTCTTTATAAGAACTGCTGCGGGGGGAGTCTTCGTAATGAAGGTGAAGGAACGGTCTGCGTAAACGGTGATGATAACGGGGATGATAAGACCGATATCGTTCTTGGTTCTCTCGTTGAATTCCTTAGTGAAGTTAGGAATGGAAACACCGTACTGACCGAGAGCGGGACCTACGGGAGGCTGGGGAGTAGCCTTACCTGCAGGAAGCTGAAGCTTAATGTAACCGGAAATTTTCTTTGCCATAATTAATAAACCTCCAAATGTGGTAATTTAATCGGGAGAATTAAGTAAAATTTTCTCCCTCCCACGATACGCCTCCTAAAGCGGAGGCAAAATGGAATAATCTTTATTCCACTATGCGAACGTCCTTGGTTTCAACCATAATAGGAATATCGCGTCTCTCAGTAGAGGCAAGAATAACAAGCTGCTTCTTATCCTCACTGATTTCCTGAAGTGTACCCGAGTATCCTTCGAAAATACCCGAAACAACTTCAACCTTGTCGCCGATCTTGAACTTGAATTCCTCGGCGCTTACCTCTACGCTGAACATTTCGATTTCAGCATCGGTAAGGGGAGTAGGCTCTGACCCGGGACCTACGAAGCCCGTTACACCGGTGATGTTCCTGACAACGTGCCAGGACTCGTCGGTCATGGTCATTTTTACAAAGACATAGCTAGGGAAGAGCTTAACCTCTACGATCTTTTCCTCACCCTTGTCGTTAACCTCCACCGAAGTTTCAACGGGGACCTTAACGTCGTAGATGAGATGTCCGAGACCGCGGTTATCGACCATCTTCTCAATGTTGTCTTTTACCTTGTTTTCATAGCCTGTATAAGTGTGTGCAACGTACCATCTGGGACCCTGGTTCATTTCGTTGATATTACTCATAATAGACCTCTGTTATCCGATAAGACCTGCTATAGAATTGATTATCCAAGAAGAAGCTAAATCAACAACAGCGATAGCCACACCGACGAAAACAACGGTAGCGATAACGAGTCTGAAGCTCTTGCGAACCTCAGCTTTGGGAGTCCAGACAACCTTCTTAAGCTCGCCTGCGGTGTCCTTAAAGAGCTTTCCGATCTTGTTGAACACGCGAACGAAGAAGTTAGGTCTTTTCTCCGCAGATTTTGTTTTCTTTTCTTCTGCCATCTGGTTATCCTCTCAAAAAATTATTTGGTTGCCTTGTGCAAAGTATGCTTGCGGCAGAAACGGCAGTGCTTTTTCATTTCAAGCCTGTCCGGATCGTTCTTCTTGTTTTTCTTTGTGTCATAATTTCTTTGCTTGCACTCAGTGCACGCGAGGGTAATTTTGACTCTCATAGTTTTCGGCACCTCCTAAATAGATTTCGGGTAAAACCCGCTTGAATACCTCCCTCATTGCCGAGAAGAATACGCCGTCCCATTTGCGCACAAAAAAAGCCTCCCGACAGAGGTAATGTTATTATACCACTAAAATCACTGTTTGTCAATACTTTTTTCAATATTTTTTTATTTATATTATAATACTTGACTTTTATGCAAGAAAACAGTATAATAGTAGCAAGTAAAATTTGGAGATCTATATGAAAATAAAACTGCTTGATACCGATTCTCTTGGAATGGATACGCCCCTCGACGTGCTCTCGCGCTTCGGCGAGGTAGAGAAATATACAGCCACAAGCGACGATGAAATATGTGAGCGCGTCAGTGACGCGGAAGTTATAATCATAAATAAGGTTAAAATCACGGAACGGGTATTTGCCGCCGCACCTCTTTTGCGTTTGGTTTGCGTGTTTGCAACCGGATATGATAATATTGATATTTCTGCCGCGCGTAAGCACGGAGTTGCCGTGTGCAACGTTCCGGGATACTCCACCGACAGCGTGGCGCTTTATACCGTAGCTACCGTGCTTTCTCTTGTGACTCACCTCGGAGAGTATCGGAACTACGTCGTCTCGGGAGAATATTCCGCCTCCGGCGCACCTAACCGCCTCGTGCCGGTTTATCACGAAATCGCAGGTAAGTGTTGGGGTATTCTCGGATATGGAAACATAGGTAGCGCGGTTGCCAAGGTTGCCGAAGCTCTCGGTGCGCGCGTCCTCGTAACCAAAAGAACTCCTACCGAAGAACGCGAGTGCGTTGACGTGGATACGCTCTGCAGGGAGTGTGATATAATAACGGTGCATTGCCCCCTCAACGAACAAACGCGCGCAATAATCAACGACAGCCGGATTTCGCTTATGAAGAAAAACGTGGTTCTTGTCAACGAGGCGCGCGGTGCCGTGCTTGACGAGGCCGCTGTTGCCAAAGCTGTGGAGGAGGGAAGAATAGCGGCGTTCGGCTGCGACGTATATTCCCGTGAGCCCCTGCCTGACGATCACCCTTATCAGCGTATTAAGGCGATGGACAACGTTATTCTGACCCCTCACGCAGCGTGGGGATCTTACGAATCAAGGGTGAGATGTATCAACATCATATCGGAAAATATAGAGGCGTTTGTAAGCGGAAAAATTAAAAATCGCGTAGATATTTGACGGCAGAATGGCTATTTGAGGTTGCAATAATGAATGAAATTTATAGAGAAATCCCACTTTTGACAGACCTTAGTGAAAAGGTTGTCACGGAGATTATGTTCGAGGTTGCCTCTGCGCGGGCAGACGGCGTACAGCTTTTGCGCTTTGATATCGCAGAGCGAGAGGATCCGCGTATCGCACGTCGGATTTCACGCGTGGCTCGCAGGGTGCTGAAGGATATGAAGACGAGAGGCGCTATACAGTTTTTTGCCTTTCCCGAGAGTATCGAGAATAAAACCACCGAATACGAGTTTATTGTAAATAAATACCCCTCATTGCTTCCGGGAGACGCCGCCTGCAACGCGTGCGGCGGATACGTTTACGTTAAGCTCTGATACACAAAAAGAACCTGCCGTCGGCAGGTGCCTTTTATAACTTTAAACTTACTTTGCTTTTGCTTCAAGATAATTAACAACGTCGCCTACGGTAACGAAGTTATGAAGATCCTCGTCTGCGATTTCAACGTTAAATTTTTCTTCACAAAGATACACGAGGTCTGCAAGCTCGAGCGAATTGATGCCAAGGTCGTTGGCAAGCTCGGCTTCCATGGTAACGTCGTCTGCGTTGACACGAAGCTCGTCTACCAAAAACTGCTTCAGACTTTCAAACATATAGCGTCCTCCTTTACTTTAGTGTAATGCTATGTAGCAACACTCTATATAATACAACATTGTTAATTAAAAGTCAAGTGCTTTTTCCAAAAAAGCCCCCACTTTGAAGTTTTTTGTCGAAAAGGCGGTGGCTTTATTAACAAAAGTCAACGAAAATTACGGAATTCGAAAATATTTATTAAAATATTATGTACCTTGTTGACTTTTTTCTCGTCCTATGATACCATATTATTGTAAAATATTTTGCGACAGAAAGGGTATTATAAAATGGAATACGGATGGATTTGGATTGCCGTTCTCGTTGCGGCTGTCATCGTCGAGCTTCTTACGGATCAGCTCGTCTCGATTTGGTTTGCGCCTGCTGCGATTATTGCAACCGTTCTTGATTTTTGCGGTGCTCGCTTCGTGTGGCAGATTCTCGTTTTTCTTCTGTGCGCTGCGGTAGGTATCATTATTGCAAAGATGCTCCTCGGACGTGTGAAGAAATCCGAGTCTACAAGGACTAACATCGACGCTATTATTGGTGAAAGATGTGTTGTGACAGAGCAGATCGACAATTACAGAGGCTGCGGTCAGGTTCGAGTAGGCTCGCAGATCTGGTCTGCGAGAGGAACGAAGGAGGACGACGTCTTCGAAGAGGGCGAGGTTTTGAACGTAGTTGCCATCGAGGGCGTTAAGCTCATTTGTAAGCGTTAAAATTACATAATATTAAGGAGGATAGTTTTATGGCATTTTCATCTTTACTTTCCGCTAACAGCAGTGGACCGATTATCATTGCTATTGTGATTGTGGCACTCTTTATAGGTGTCGTTGCCGCTAATATCAAGATTGTATCTCAGGCAACCGCGCAGGTTATCGAGCGCCTCGGCTCTTACAATAAGACCTGGTACACGGGTATTCACTTCAAGATTCCTTTTATAGAGCGCGTGGCTATGAAGATAAACCTTATGGAGCAGGTTGTTGATTTTCCGCCTCAGCCCGTTATTACCAAGGATAACGTAAGAATGCAGATAGACACTGTGGTTTTCTTCCAGATTACCGACTGTAAGCTTTACGCCTACGGCGTAACCAACCCTCTTATGGCTATTGAAAATCTCACAGCAACCACGCTTCGTAACATAATAGGTGAGCTCGACCTTGACCAGACGCTGACCTCAAGAGATATTATCAATACCAAGATGCGTGCTATTCTCGACGAGGCTACCGACCCGTGGGGTATTAAGGTTAATCGCGTTGAGCTTAAAAACATCATACCGCCCAAGGAAATTCAGGACGCTATGGAAAAGCAGATGAAGGCGGAGCGTGAAAGACGCGAGCTTATTCTTAAGGCAGAGGGCGAAAAGAATTCCACCATTCTTATAGCAGAGGGTAGTAAGCAGCAGCTTATTCTTGCCGCAGAGGCGGAAAAGGAGTCTGCAATCCTTCGTGCAGAGGCGGCGAGAGTCTCTAAAATCAAAGAGGCAGAGGGTGAAGCAGAGGCAATTCTGAAAATTCAGGAGGCTACCGCAAAGGGTATCTCTATGATTAACGCGGTAAATCCCTCGGAGGCAGTGCTCACCATAAAGAGTCTTGAGGCGTTTGAGCGTGCCGCAGACGGAAAGGCGACCAAGATAATCATTCCCTCTAACATTCAGGGAATAGCAGGTCTTGCATCTGCTGTTACAGAGGCTGTTAAAGAGTCTCAAAACTAAGAGAATATAAAACAAACGACAAGCACGTATGTTGCTTGTCGTTTGTTTTTGGAAGAGGTAACTTTCCCTTGGAGCAGGTAACGGGAATCGATTCTCGCGCGAACTGCGCGCTCGGTTTTCCACGGCTCTGACAGTCCACCGGACTGTCATTCAGTACCGTTTCCCCTTCGCTTCCCGTTACAAAAAGAAAAAGCAACTCGTTAGATTCGAGTCGCTTTCCTTGGAGCGGGTAACGGGAATCGTTCTCGCGCGAACTACGCGCTCGGTCTTCCACGGCTCTGACAGTCCACCGGACTGTCATTCAGTACCGTTTCCCCTTCGATTCCCATTACCAAAAGAAAAAGCAACTCGTTAGATTCGAGTCGCTTTCCTTGGAGCAGGTAACGGGAATCGAACCCGCGCGGTCGGCTTGGGAAGCCGAAGTTCTGCCACTA
>JAZOMD010000193.1:0-3824 GCA_045653745.1 Eubacteriales bacterium
ATAAAAAGACTCTTAAAGAGATAAGGAGAATAGAAATGTCACTTTTTGCAAACAAGACTTTACTTATCACGGGCGGAACGGGCTCGTTTGGTAACGCGGTGCTGAACCGCTTCCTCGAGACCGATATCGGAGAAATACGCATTTTCTCGCGCGACGAGAAGAAGCAGGACGATATGCGCCACGAGTTTCAGCAGAAGTGCCCCGACGCGGCAGAGAAGATAAAGTTCTACATAGGTGACGTGCGCGACATAGCGTCCGTTAGGAATGCTATGCACGGCGTTGACTACATCTTCCACGCCGCAGCCTTAAAGCAGGTGCCTTCCTGCGAGTTCTTCCCGATAGAGGCGGTTAAGACCAACGTTCTCGGCACCGAAAACGTGCTGACTGCCGCTATTGAAGCAGGGGTGAAGAACATCGTCTGCCTCTCAACCGACAAGGCGGCGTACCCCGTCAACGCGATGGGTACCTCGAAGGCGATGATGGAGAAGGTTATAGTTGCAAAGAGCCGTACCGTCTCCCCCGATAAAACCAAGATATGCTGCACCCGTTACGGCAACGTTATGTGCTCGCGCGGCTCGGTAATTCCGCTTTGGATAGACCAGATAAGGAAGGGCCAGCCCATAACCGTAACCGACCCGACGATGACGAGATTTATTATGTCGCTTGACGAGGCTGTGGACCTTGTGCTCTTTGCATTCGAGCACGGCGTCAGCGGTGATATCCTCGTACAGAAGGCGCCTGCCTGCACCATAAAGACTCAGGCAGAGGCGGTGTGCGAGCTCTTTGGCGCGGATAAGAAAAACATCAGAGTTATAGGCATACGCCACGGCGAGAAAATGTACGAGACCCTTCTTACCAACGAGGAGTGCGCGAACGCTATCGACCTCGGTAACTTCTACCGCGTTCCCTCGGACAAGCGCGGCCTTAACTACGATAAATACTTCAAGGACGGCGACACCGAGCGTAACACTCTCACCGAGTTCAACTCGCATAATACCGACCTTCTCGACGTCGAGGGCGTAAAGAAAAAGCTCCTCACCCTTGAATATATAAGAGAAGAGCTTAAAAGCTTCGAGGCCGAGAAGTGATGAATATACTTGTGACGGGAGCAAAGGGCTTCGTAGGTAAAAACCTCGTCGCGGCTCTTTGCAACATAAAAGACGGCAAGGACAGAACCCACCCCGAAATAGAAATAGGCGAAATCTTCGAATACGATATCGACTCGGGCGAGGAACTCCTCGAGGGATACTGCGCTAAGGCAGACTTCGTATTTAACCTCGCCGGAGTCAACCGCCCGAAGAATCCCTCGGAGTTTATGGAAGGGAACTTCGGCTTTGCCGAGAGACTTCTCGATACCCTGAAAGCAGTGGGCAACAAATGCCCCGTGATGATATCCTCGTCTATTCAGGCGACCTGCATCGGGCGCTACGACGGCGATTACGGCAGAAGCAAGAGGGCAGGCGAGGAGCTCGTCTTCGCCTACTCCGAGGATACGGGCGCGAAGGTGCTCGTCTACCGTTTTCCGAACCTTTTCGGCAAATGGTGCCGCCCGAATTATAACAGCGCCGTCGCCACCTTCTGCTCGAATATTGCACGCGACCTGCCCATCACGGTAAACGACCGTTCGGTAGAGCTTACATTACTTTATATAGACGACCTCGTTGACGAGATGCTCGCGGCTCTCTCGGGCGGTGAGCACAGGTGCGACTACGACGGACTTACCCCCGTCCCCTCGGAGAAGGGAAGATACTGCTACGCGCCCGTCGTGCACTCGGTTACCCTCGGCGAGATAGCAGACCTTCTTTATTCCTTCGCCGAGCAGCCGAAAACTCTCCTTATTCCCGAGATACCGAAGGGCAGCTTTGCAAAGAAGCTCTACTCGACCTACCTTTCCTATCTTCCGAAGGAAAAGATTGCCTTCCCCCTTAAGAAAAACTCCGACGCGCGCGGCAGCTTCACCGAGCTTATAAGGACGGTGAGCGGTGGGCAGATGAGCGTAAACGTCTCGCTCCCCGGCATAACCAAGGGTCAGCACTGGCACAACACCAAGTGGGAATTCTTCATAGTCGTCTCGGGCGAGGCGCTTATAGAGGAGCGCAGAATAGACTCGGACGAGGTTATAGAATTCCGCGTTTCGGGAGAAAACCCCGTGGCGGTGCATATGCTCCCCGGCTACACGCACAATATTATAAACCTTTCGGACACAGAGCCGCTTGTGACTCTTATGTGGGCAAACGAGTCCTTCGACCCCGAAAAGCCGGATACATTCTTCCTGCCCGTAAGCGAATAAAACCGACGGGCATCAGCACTCGCAGAGCGAAAAAACTCTGCACGCCCCCCTCTTTTTACTGAAATTTTTCCGAAGAAAGGAATTTTAATATGCAATTTGATGCTTCCTTTAAAAACGACGGACGCCTTAAGCTCTTGATAATAGTAGGCACGCGCCCCGAGATAATCAGGCTCTCTGCGGTTATAAACAAGTGCCGCGTATACTTTGACACTATCCTTGCGCACACGGGTCAGAACTACGACTACAACCTTAACGGAATTTTCTTCCGCGACCTCTCGATATCCGACCCCGAGGTCTATCTCAACGCCGTCGGCGCCGACCTTGGCGAGACCATGGGAAATATCATAGCGAAGTCCTATCAGCTTATGGCAGAGATAAAGCCCGACGCCGTTCTCGTGCTCGGTGATACGAACAGCTGTCTTTCGGTTATCGGTGCAAAGAGGCTTCATATTCCGATTTTCCATATGGAAGCCGGCAACCGCTGCAAGGACGAGTGCCTGCCCGAGGAGACCAACCGCAGAATTGTCGATATAATCTCCGACGTCAACCTCGCATACTCCGAGCACGCGCGCCGCTACCTTGCCGACTGCGGTCTTCCGAAGGAGCGCACCTACGTGACGGGTTCGCCTATGGCAGAGGTGCTTCATCAGAACCTCGAAAAAATAGAGGCGAGCGATATACACGCGCGCCTCGGACTTGAAAAGAAAAAGTATATCCTTCTCTCCGCACACAGAGAGGAGAATATAGACACCGAAAAGAACTTTAATTCGCTCTTTACCGCTATAAACAAGATAGCAGAAAAGTACGATATGCCTATCCTCTATTCCTGCCACCCGCGCTCGAGAAACAGACTTGAAAAGAGCGGCTTCGTTCTCGATAAGAGGGTTATAAGACACGAGCCTTTAGGCTTCCATGACTACAATTGTTTGCAAATGAACGCATTTGCGGTGATTTCCGACTCGGGAACACTCCCCGAGGAGAGCTCGTTTTTTACCTCGATAGGCAAGCCCTTCTCCGCGGTTTGCATAAGGACGAGCACCGAGCGCCCCGAGGCGCTTGACAAGGCGTGCTTCGTTCTCGCGGGCATTGATACAGAGGGACTCATCGGCGCCGTCGACGTAGCCGTGAAAATGAACGAAGCAGGCGACCACGGTATCCCCGTCCCCGATTACATACAGGAAAACGTATCCACCAAGGTTGTAAAAATCATACACTCTTATACAGGGATTGTCAATAAAATGGTATGGCGCAAATCCTGACGGCAGATATGCACCTTTGGTGCGTGATATGCTCGGCAGAGCCGAGCGTGATATGGACGGTAGAGCCGTCGTGATATGCACCTTTGGTGCGTGATATGCAGAGCGTTGCTCTGCGTGATATTCGCCTACGGCGAGTGATATGCACCTTCGGTGCGTTAAACCTCACGTCGCGCAGTTCGCGACATATCACGAACGCGAAGCGTTCTATATCACGGCGACACCGTCGCTTATATCACGACCTCGCAGAGGTCTATATCACGAAAGCCGACGGCTTT
>JAZOMD010000194.1:0-3819 GCA_045653745.1 Eubacteriales bacterium
AGAAAACCAAGGCAAAAAGAGCTTCTCGCAAAGAAGCTCTTTTATTATAGAATTTTTCTATTTACGCTTGACGCGCACGCGCTTTTATGCTATAATTGTGGTAGTAATATTTTCGGAGGAAGCTATGGAGCTCTACTACTACTTTAAAGACTACGTAAAGGATAAATTCTACGAGGAGCTTTTGCCCCTCTCGCCCGCTATGCGCGCGGCAACTATATTCAAGCACACCTGCGAGCTTATCCCGATTAAAATTGAAGACGGCGACCTTATCGCAGGCAGATATGCGGCTACCGACACGCCCGAGGAATACTCCTACGAGAAGCGGGATTTTCCGTTCACCGATGCGCGCTCTGACGCCGAGATAAATGCAATGCGCGAGTTTCTCGAGCGCTTCGGCACTACCGCGAGGTTTGATAAGGGGCACTTCCTCGCCGACTACGAAGTTATAATCACGAAGGGACTCTGCTCGTATGAGGAGCGCGTAAGGTGTGAGCTCTCACTTCCCACCCTCGGAGAAGAAAAGCGCGAGCTTCTTTCGGCTATGCTCGTTTCCTTTGAAGCGGTGAAAATTTATACGAACAGATTTGTAACCCTTGCCGAGGATATGTACGAAAATGGCGGCGGCGAGTGGCTTCTGAAAATACGCGACGCATACAGGAAAGTTCCCTACGAGCCTGCCGAGAGCATTTACGAGGCTATCTGCTCGGTGTGGATTATGCACTCGCTTTTGCCTATTTCCGACGACAGCTGGGCGAGCATTTCGCTCGGCAGAATGGATAAATACCTCTACCCGTTCTATGAAAAATCGCTTTCCGAGGGCGAAACGCGAAAGAGCGTTAAGGAATATCTCCTTTGCCTTTTCCGCCTTCTCAACTCCTACGGAGACGGCGCGTGCGCTTTGAATATCGGCGGTCTTTCTCCCGAGGGTGATGACGAAACGAACGAGCTTTCCTACCTCATAGTAGAGGTGGAAAAGGAAATACTCGGCGCGTCGCCTATTCTCGCGGTGAGGGTTCACGACAAAAGCCCCGACGAGCTTCTTTCGAGTGTTATAACGAAGGAGCTTTTCACGATAGGTCAACCGACCTTCTACGGTGAGCTCGCCTGTCTGAGAGCACTTGCCGATAGGGGCGTTCCCGAGAGTGACGCCCACCGCTTTGCCGCCAACAGCTGTATGGGTATCTATATGCCCGGTGAGGAGATAGCCTCTATGTGGGGTTGCATATTCAATATGCACCTTCCGCTTGAGCTTGCCGTAAACGGCGGTGAGGCACTCGTCCACAAGCTGCCGATAGCGGTATCGGGACAGGGCACGAAGCCCGACTCGCTCGACGCGCTCCTCTCGGAGTACGAAAAATACCTCGGCGAGCTTTTCGACTACCTTTTCGCAATAAACAGAAAGAATGCGAAGAACCGTGCGATAAGCACCCCGAACCCTCTCCTTTCCGCTCTCACCAGCGGCTGTATCGAGAGAGGACTTGACCGCGCGCTCGGCGCAAAATACAATACCGAGACGGTTGAGACGGTGGCACTCGTGAACACCGCGAACGCCATTGCTGCTATCGACACCCTCGTTTTCAGGGAGAAAAAATACACGCTCAGCGAGATAACCACCGCGGCGAAGGCAGATTTCCGCGGCTTTGAGGACATACTCCGCGATATAAAGCGGTGCGATAAGTACGGCACGGCGTCCTCTTACGCTGACGGAATTGCCTCTCGCCTCTGCGATATTACCGCAAGACTCTGCAAGGAAAGAAGCCGCGAGAACGTCTACTTCCTTCCCTCGCTGCATACCCTCGACCTCAACGCAAGCTTTGGTGAAAAGCTCTATACCACCCTCGACGGAAGGCTCGCAGGTGTACCCGTTGCGAAAAATGCGGGACCGACCAACGACGTCCGCACGGCAGAGCCTACGAAAATCGCGCTTTCCGCAGCCTCTCTCCCCCAGGAGCGCTTCTCGGGCGGTCAGCCTATCGACCTCTATTTCGACAGAGAAACGCTCGAGACCGAGAACGGCAGGAGAAGCATTCTCGCCCTCGTAAAGAGCTACGCGAGGCTCGGAGGACTCCAGCTTCAGGTAAACAGCGTTGATATCAGACTCCTCGAGGAAGCCTACGAGCACCCCGAAAAGCACCCCGAGCTCGTCGTCAGAATAGGTGGATACAGCGAGAAATTCACAAGGCTGAAAAAATCCTCGCAAAAGGAATTTATAGAAAGATTTAAGATGGAGACTAAAAAATGAAAGGCACGGTCTTTAATATACAGGGCTTCTCTATTCACGACGGCCCCGGCATACGCACGGCGGTTTTCTTAAAGGGTTGTCCCCTGCACTGCCTCTGGTGCCACAACCCCGAGTCCCACGCCTCGCACCCCGAGCTTTTCTACGACGCGGCTAAGTGCGTTATGTGCACGAGATGTGCCACCGCCTGCCCGACGGGCGCGCACTCATTCGAGGGCGGCGTGCATACCCTCGACAGAAGCCTCTGCACCGCCTGCGGTAAGTGTGCCCACGCCTGCCCGACCGAGGCTCTCGAGCCCGCAGGAAAGACGATGAGCGCCGAGGAGGTTATCGCCGAGGTCGAAAAGGACTCGGTTTTCTACGAAACCTCGGGCGGCGGTCTTACCCTCTCGGGCGGCGAGCCGATGGCGCAGATAGACTTCACGTACGAAATTCTCCTGCTCGCAAAGGAGCGCGGCATTCACACCGCGATGGAGACCTCGGGTCTTGCCCCGACGGCAGATTTTGAAAGGGTTGCCCCACTTGTAGACCTTTTTCTCTTTGATATCAAGGAGACTTCCCCCACAAAGCATAAAGAATACATAGGCACGGACGGTTCTCTTATCCACGAGAACCTCAAGCTGCTCGACAGCCTCGGAAAGGATATAATCCTGCGCTGTCCGATTATCCCCGGACTCAACGACAGAGCCGAGCACCTCACCGCCATCGGCGAGCTCGCGAATACACTTTCCTCGGTAAAAGAGATACATATCGAGCCCTATCACCCACTCGGCAAGGGAAAATCCGCCCTTCTCGGCAAGGATTACCCACTCCCCGAAATTTCCTTCCCCGAGAAGGAAACGGTAGACGAATGGGTTGCGACAGTACAAAAAGCGACGAGCGTCCCCACACGCCGCTCCTGATGCTTGCTTTGCAAGCGTGATATTCGCCTATGGCGAGTGATATGCCCTTCTGGCGTGATATGCTTGCTACGCAAGCGTGATATGGACGGCAGAGCCGTCGTTAAGTCTTCACGCCGCGCAGTTCGCGGCATATAACGAACGCGAAAGCGTTCCATATCACGTGAGCGCAGCGAACTATATCACGCACCGCAGGTGCATAAATTATACTCCTTGCGAGCAAAGGCTCCGCCTTTGGCGCGCTGCGCCTATTTCGGTCTTCCCCGAAATGCTCGCGGAGCAATCGGCGTGCGCCTCTCTCGTGCGAGCACGGGCTCGGCTTTACTTGATTATCACGCCCGGCTATGCCGAGCATATCACGTCCGTCAGGACATATCACGCACCGCAGGTGCATATCACGTCGCAAAGCGACATATCACGGCGACTTCGTCGCTTATATCACGACCTCATAGAGGTCCATATCACGTCCGTTGTCATTCCTGAGCACCATCGACCACGGTCGGTAGGAAGACACCCGAGCGGAAATAGACAAAAACCTTTACCCCATAACCCAACTTGTTAACTAACAAAAAAGGCGGAAAGCTGATTGGCTGTACTATAAAGGACAGTTTTTGAAATTTGGTAGAACATCTCACCTACCGACAGGAAAAGGACGAAGAATTGTTATAATTCCTCGTCCTT
>JAZOMD010000195.1:0-3294 GCA_045653745.1 Eubacteriales bacterium
TTTTTTCTCCGAAAGCCTTATTGCCGGTCCGAGCCTTCCGTCAGCACTCATAATAATTCCCGAAAGTCTATCGGGTGCCGTGCGTGAAATCTCTCTGGCATCGGCGCTCATTGAGAGCAGATGCTCGCGTAGCTTGTCCTCCGGAAACCGTGACATAGCTATGTAAAGCGTACGGCTCTTTATAGTAGTGAGAATTTTGTCTGCGCCCTCTGCAAGCAGTATTATCATAAGCGAGCTCGGCGGCTCCTCAAGCACCTTGAGCAGTGCGTTCTGAGCCTCGGGCGTCATAGTCTCTGCGTTTTTGATAACGTATATCTTGCAATCCGCCTCTGTTGCGGAAAGGAACATATCCTCTCTGAAAAGCTTGATAGCATCGACGCCTATCGTCGCTCTGTCCTTCGGCTTTTCGAGAATTTTAAGGTCAGGGAAATTTCCCGAATATATTCTCTTGCATTCGTTGCAGCTGCCGCAGGGCAGGGGATAGTCACGCTCGCCTTTCCTTTGGCAGCTTCTCGCCGCCGCCATCTCACGCGCAAGCGTGCTCTTACCAGAGCCGCTCGGTCCGTCTATAAGAAAGGCGTGAGCAGCTTTTCCGCACTCGATAGCAGAGCCGATTCTTTTTTTAGTATCTTCGTTTCCGAGGATTTTCGGAAAATAAGCTCTCATCGCCAAAAGCCCACCCTTTCAAAATATCAAACAATTCACCAATATATATAATAACATTTTTTTATATAAAAGTCAATATTAAGGGAGAAAAATAATCGCGCGAGCTATTGAAAAAAGGGTGCCTTCGTGGTATAATCTGTATAGCGTGTAAATTTTTGGAGGTTCTTATGTTTTCTTCGCTTGAGCACCGCCTTATTGATGTGAAGGACGATATTGCGATTTTTGGCAGAACTGTGTTCGGTGAGGACGGAGCGCTCGCTCTTTCTTGGAGTGCCTCGGGCTTCGGACTTCGCTTTGTCGGCTCGGGTATCGCCGTCCGCTTTTTATCCCATAACCCGGCAGAGTGCGTTGCGGTAAAGCTCGAGGTTGACGGCGTAGGGCACAAGTCCTGCGTTTTCACGGGTAACGAGCCGGTCTTCGTTGACGGTCTTGATGACTGCCTGCATACGCTGCGCTTTTATAAGGCATCTGAAGGAAACGAGCTCTTGCGCGTGCGCTCGCCGATAAATTGCGCGAGTTAATTTAGAAAATTTGCCTGAGGTATTGTATTTTGCCTTCGGATATGTTAAAATATTTAATTAGTAATACGCAGGTCTCATTTGCCTGCGAAGTAAGGAAGGAACCTTAAAAATGGAAAAGTTTTATATCACCACTGCTATTGCATACGCTTCCCGTAAGCCTCACTTCGGTAACACCTACGAGATTATTATGTCCGACGCCTTTGCGCGCTTCCAGAAGAGTATGGGAAAGGACGTCTTTCTCTGCACGGGTACCGACGAGCACGGTCAGAAGATAGAGAACCTTGCAAACGAGGCAGGTATCACCCCTCAGGCGTACGTTGACGGCGTTTCGGGCGAGATTAAAAAAATATGGGATCTTATGGGCGTAAAATACGACCACTTTATCCGCACCACCGACGACTATCACGTAGCGGCGGTAAAGAAAATATTCAAGAAATTCTACGATAAGGGCGATATATACAAGGGCTTCTACGAGGGCTGGTACTGCACCCCCTGCGAGTCCTTCTTCACCGCAACGCAGGTTGAGGACGGCAAGTGTCCCGATTGCGGCAGACCCGTCGCACAAGCACGCGAGGAGGCCTACTTCTTCAAGATGTCGAAGTATGTTGACCGCCTTATCAAGCATATTGAGGTCAACCCCGGCTTCATCGAGCCCGAAAGCCGTAAGCGCGAGATGGTAAACAACTTCCTTAAGGCAGGACTTCAGGACCTTTGCGTTTCCCGTACCTCCTTCAAGTGGGGTATTCCCGTTGAGTTCGATGAAAAGCACGTCGTCTACGTTTGGCTTGACGCGCTTACCAACTATATAACCGCCATAGGCTACGACCCCGATAAGTCCTTCGAGGAGCAGAGCGAGAAGTTTAAGAAGTATTGGCCCTGCGACGTCCACATCATAGGTAAGGACATTCTTCGCTTCCATACCATCTACTGGCCCATATTCCTTATGGCGCTCGACCTTCCGCTTCCGAAGAAGGTGTTCGGTCACCCCTGGTTTAACTTCGGTAACGATAAGATGTCGAAGTCCAAGGGTAACGTCGTGTTCGCTGACGAGCTTGCAGAGACCTTCGGCGTAGATGCAGTTCGCTACTACGCACTCTCCGAGATGCCCTACGCTACCGACGGCTCTATAACCTACGAGAGCGTTATTTCAAGATACAATAACGACCTTGCAAACAACCTCGGAAACCTCGTTAGCCGTACTCACGCGATGACTAAAAAGTATTTCGACGGCATAGTTCCTGCGCCCGGTAGGGAAGAGCCCCTCGACGGTGAGCTCCGCGCGGCTGTTTCCAAGGCGGTTTCCGATTCGGTTAAGCTTATGAGCGAGTACCGCGTGGCAGATTCGCTTGACGAGATATTTACTATGCTTCGCCGCGCTAACAAGTATATTGACGAAACTATGCCCTGGGCTCTTGCAAAGGACGAGGCACAGCGCGATAGACTTGCAACGGTAATCTATAATCTTCTCGAGGTAATAAGAGTAGGCGCAGTCCTTCTCACTCCCTATATCCCCACCACCGCACAGAATATCCTCTCTCAGCTTGGCACGACGGTTGCAGGGCTTGAGAGTGTAAAGGCGTTTGGCGCTCTCGAGTCGGGCAAGCCGCTCGGCGAGGCGTTCACCCTCTTTGCAAGAATTGACGAGAAGAAGTTCCTTCTGGATATGGAAGCGGCAAAGGCAAAGGCTCTCGAGGCAGAAAAGCCCGTCGAGGAGCCCGAGCATGAGGCGGAGATAGGTATAGAGTCCTTTGCGGCAGTAGAGCTGCGCGTTGCCGAAATTCTTGCCTGCGAGCCCATTCCTAAGGCGAAGAAGCTTCTTAAGCTTTCCGTAGACCTCGGCTATGAGCGCCGTCAGGTCGTTTCGGGTATTGCAAAGTGGTATACTCCTGCCGACCTTATCGGCAAGAAGGTTGCCCTCGTTACCAACCTTAAGCCTGCAAAGCTTTGCGGAGTTGACAGCTTCGGTATGATTCTCGCCTCGGGCGAAGAGGACGTAAAGGTTGTCTTCCTTGACCCGTCGGCAAAGAACGGAGACAGAATACACTGATGAAATACTTCGACTCTCACGCACACTATTACGACGAGAGGTTTTCCGAAGAATGTACGG